>NZ_JBVVPT010000009.1:0-262583 GCF_055811715.1 Bradyrhizobium sp. WSM4872
GGGGGGGGCGGGGGGCGCCCGGGCGTGCCGGCCCTGCAAACATTAGGGGTCGTGCGGGCGAAGGCCAGGACCCATAACCACAGGGTGAAGTTTGGCGAAGGCTGGTCGTTCGGGATTGGCACCACGCGCGATCGATGGATCACGCGGTATGGGTCCTGGCCTTCGCCAGGACGACGATGGAGAGGCAGATCGCGTCAAACAAGGAGACGAGCGGCAGCAGTGCTAAACCGTCTGCGCCACCGCGGCACGCGACTTCAGCGCCTTCGTCATGGCTAACAGCGCGGCCGACTGTCCCGTCAGCGCCGCCAGCACGAGGCCGACCATGTGGTCCAGCCGCTCGTCCTTGGCGTCCTTGGCCAGCAAATCGCGGCCGAAGATCACGCTGAGCGTCGCCGAGTTCGACAGATAGAAGAAGCACAGTCCCGCGATCGAGATGTAGAGCTGGACAGGATCGACCGCGACCTTGAAGTCGCCGCCGGAGACACCGCGCCGCACCACGGTGCCGATCATCTCGACGAAGGGCGAGTGCATCGACTTGACCTTGGTCGAGCGCTTCAGGTGCTTGGCGCGCGCAAGGTTCTCGGTCTGGAGCAACGACAGGAATTCGGGATTGCGCAGGAAATAATTCCAGGTGAACTCGATCAGGCGCCTGATGGCTTCGGGCGGGTCGAGGTGCTCGAGATCGAGCCCGCGCTCCTCGCTGCGGATCTTGTCATAGGCGCCTTCGAGCACCGCGAGATAGAGCTCGTCCTTGTTGCCGACGTGATAATAGAGCATCCGCTTGTTGGCGCCGGCGTTGGCCGCAATCCGGTCGACGCGCGCACCGGCGAGCCCATGGGCCGAGAATTCCTGCTTGGCGGCTTCGAGAATGCGCAGCCGCATCCCCTCGGGATCGCGCTGCCATTTCAGAGTTCGCTTTGCCGCTGCTTTCGCCAAACCGGTTGCTCGCTGGGTGGTCTCAGGATGCCGTGTAACACGGGAGCGCGCGTTTGAGAAACGTGGTCATTCCGGGGCGCGCCCTCTTGGGCGCGAGCCCGGAATCCATCGTGCGACAGGGCAAGTGGAGGAATGGATTCCGGGCTCGTCGCTTCGCGACGCCCCGGAATGACTCCCTCAATCCACCGGCTTCGGCGAGCGCTCCAGCAGCACCGTCTGGATGCCGCAGGTGCCGGTCCGCACCGTCATGATCCGCGTGCCCGGCTTGCGGCCGTTGCGCACTTCGCTGACGTCGAGGCCGGCGGCGATCAGGCGGGCGCGCGTAGCATCGATGTCGGTCACCCGCCAGCTCAGGCCCCAGAGGCGGTCATGCAGGGGATCGCCGCCCGCGACGGGACGGCGGACCACCTCGACGACGAGATCGCCGCAGCGGAAGAACATCAGCTGGCCCCAATCCTGATGCGAGCGGTCGAGCGCCAGATCGAGCCCGAGCCGCGCGCCATAGAGCGCGGCGGCGCGATCGGAATCCTCGGTGGTGATCGCGACGTGGTCGAGCGCATCGATCGGCCCGATATCAGTCGTCTTCGAAAGCGGGCGCCCATCAGCCAGTTCGAGGAAAAACATGCGCACGCCGCGCGTGAGCTCCGTGGCGGCGCGCGTCCGCTTCCAGTGCAAGACCGCGCCGCTCTCCGAGTCGCTGCTTTCGACCTCGGCAACCGGATCCGGCTTGAGCGCCACCCGCTCCAGCCGCCGGTGCATTTTGCTCATGTCCGCGACACGAAAGCACAGGCTGGCGAGCACGCCTTCCTGGTCGCCGAGCAGCGCGCGCATGCGGTCGGCTGTCACGCTGAAGCCGTTCGGCGCCATCAATTCGATCGTCATGTTCGCGAGAGTGAACAGCACCCGGTCGGCGCCCTCGCCCGAATTCTGCCAGGCCGGCGCGCGCCCGAGCAGCGTCTGATAGGCCGCGCTGGCCGCACCGATATCCCTGACCAGTGCGACGACGTGATCGAGGCCGGTGATCATGTTTCCCCCTATTGACCGGCCCGGAACCATGGACCGAGAGACGGCGTTTGTCCGGACTTGGCATTGCCCGGTGATGGTCGTATTCCGGCCGCATGCCGACCTCAAGCACTCCGAGCGGCGGTTTTGCGAATAATTTCAGCGGTCCCGCGGCGGAACCGGTGTTACAGTAAGCACGCCGGCCGGGACCACAAAGCGCATCACGGACAAGCAATGCAGGCTCTCTTCATCGGACAGACCTATATCGACGTCGTCTTCATTACCGACCACATGCCGACCGGCGACGAGAAGCACGTGGCCTCCGACTACGCGGTTTCCTTTGGCGGCAATGCGGTGACCGCGGCGTTCTGCTGCGCCAAGCTCGGCATCGTACCCGATCTCATCGCTACCGCGGCCAATGACTGGCTCGGCCGCATGTTCATGGACATGTGCGCGAAATATGCAATCTCGCTGCATGGGCGGAAGGTCAACCAGTCCTCGCTGTCCTTCATCATGCCGAAGGACGGCAAGCGCGCCATCGTCCGCTGCCGCGACGACGACCACATCCATCCGTTTCCGATGCTCAATCTCGGCGGCTGCCGCGCGCTGCATGTCGACGGCCATCAGCCCGATGCCGCGATCCATTACGCGAAAGTCTGCCGCGAGGCCGGCATCCTGACCTCGCTCGACGGTGGCGGCCTGCGCACCAACACGCATGAGCTATTGGAATTCATCGACGTCGCCATCGTTGCCGAGCGCCTGTGCGAGCAGATGGATCTGACGCCGGAGAAGATGCTGGACTATCTCAAGAGCCGCGGCTGCAAGATCGGCGGCATCACCATGGGCGAGAAGGGCCTGCTCTGGTATGACGAGACCGGAACGGTGCAGGTGATGCCGGCGATGCCGATTCCGCGCGAGCGCGTGATCGACACCAATGGCGCCGGCGACGTCTTTCACGGCGCTTATGTCTATTCTTATCTCGCCCATCCCGGCAAAAGCTGGCGCGAGCATTTCGATTTTGCCCGGGCAGCCTCGACCTTCAAGATCCAGCGTCTCGGCAACGAAGCCGGCCTGCCGACCCTTGTCGACATCGCCAAGGTCAGGCACGAGTTCGAGGTCAGGGTCTAGCGTTCGCCGAGGTCTCTCATCCGAGGTTTCTTATGGGGCGCGTCTTCGTCGCCGGCAGCATCAACATGGACGTCGTGGCGACGGCCGATCGCCATCCCCGGGTCGGCGAGACCGTCGCGGGCAAGCAGGTGCTGTATTTTCCGGGCGGCAAGGGCGCCAACCAGGCGGTGGCGGCGTCGCGACTTGGCGCGCGGACCACGCTGATCGGCCGGCTGGGCAAGGATTCGTTCGGCGGTGAGCTGAGGACATTTCTCGGCGCGCAAGGCATCGCGCTCGATTTTGTCGGTGACGCCGCCGAGGCGCATACCGGCACCGCCATCATCACGGTGGCGGAGGCCGACAACACCATCGTCGTCATTCCCGGCAGCAATGCGCTCGTCGGCGTCGACGACGTCGCGGCCGTCCCGCTGGCAAAGGGCGATGTCGCGGTCAGTCAATTCGAGATCCCGCTGCCGACGATCGCCGCGTTCTTCCGGCGGGCTCGCGACGCCGGCGCCACGACGCTGCTCAATCCGGCCCCGGCACAAACCATGTCGAGCGAATTGCTCGCGCTCGTCGATATCCTCGTGCTGAACGAGACCGAGCTCGGTCTCCTCGCCGGCATGGAGTTGTCCGACAGCGACGAGGCCGCGCGGATCCTCGACGTCGCGCGAAAACTTCAGGCGCGCGGGGACCAGACCATCTGTGTGACGCTTGGCAAGCGCGGCGTGCTGGCACTCGCCGGACGCGAGGAGATTTCGGTGCGAGGCCGCGTGGTGAAGGCGATCGACACCACAGGCGCGGGCGATTGTTTCGTGGGAGCACTCGCGGCGCAACTTGCCGACGGCGTCGACTTGCGCGCGGCCCTCGCCTTCGCCAATGCCGCCGCCTCGATCTCCGTGCAGCGCATGGGCGCGGGGCCGTCGATGCCGACGGCGGCGGAAGTCGCCGCCGTCCTCAACGCCGGCTGATCACGCCAGCGCGCCTTTCAGGTCAAAACTTTCGTCGGCGGCCTGCTCCGGCGTGATCGAGCGATCCCGGCCGAACAGGCGGCGGCCGAACATGTGGTCGCCGGCACGGTTGATCGATTCGATGCCGAGCAGACTATCGCCCTTGTAGCAGAACGCCGAGAACGCCTTGTTCGCCGGGCTGCCGCGCAGCACGACGCGGTCGTAGCCGGTCGTGAGGCCCGCGATCTGGAGCTTGTCTTCGCCCTGGTCGCTCCAGAACCAGGGATGGCTGTCATAGGCCTTGCGGTCGCCAGTGAGCCGCGCCGCGAGGCAGCGCGCGTGATCAGTGGCATTCTGCACCGATTCCAGCCGCTGCGATCCGCCGAAGCGCGGGCTCTTGAACAGCGCGCAATCGCCGATTGCCGAGATATCGGGATCGGCGGTCGCGAGATATTCGTCGACGATGATCCCGGCCGCGACCGGCAGCCCCGCCTCCGCCGCAAGCTCGATGTTCGGCAGCACGCCGACGCCGACCACGACGAGATCCGCCGGCAAATGCCTCCCGTCGCTCAAGGAGACGCCGGTGACCTTGCCGCCCTCAGCCTCGATCGCGGTCGCCTGCACGCCGAGGTGAATGCGGATGCCGGCCTCGCGATGCCGCGCCTGAAAATACTCCGAGACCTCCGCCGTCACCGCCCGCGCCATCACGCGGGGCGCGAGTTCGAGCACGTCGACCTCGAGGCCCTTGATGCGCGCGGTGGACGCGAATTCGAGGCCGATGAAGCCCGCGCCGATCACCACGACCCGCGTCTTGGACGGCATAATCTGCCGCAGCGCCTCGCTGTCGTCGAGGATCCGCAGATATTTCACGTCGGGGAGGTTCGCATTGGGCAGATCGAGGAGCCGGTTGCGCGCGCCGGTCGCCAGCACGAGGTGGCCGTAGGACCGCGTTTCGCCCGAGGCGAGCAGCACCTTGCGCCCCGCGCGGTCGATCGACACGGCGCGGCCCGCGAGCAGCTCGATGGTCTGGTCCTGGTAGAATTTCTCCGGCCGGAACATCAGGCTCTCCGGCCCGGCCGCACCCTTGATGTAGCCTTTGGAGAGCGGCGGCCGCTGATAGGGCAGATGCGCCTCGTCATTGATCAGGCAGATGGGAGCGGAAAAGCCTGCCTGACGCAGCGATGCCGCGACCTGATAGCCGCCATGGCCGGCACCGATAATGATCACCGGACCATCCGTCATCGGACAGCCCATTTCCGCAAGACACGAGCGTCACCCATGTCGTCTCCTCTCGCGCTGATTTTGGCTTGCTTGCCCAGGAGGAGCCGGCGCTCGTGTCCGTCCCTTTGGCGAAGGCAGGCCCATTTGAGCCTATCGTTCCGGCTTGCGCAAGGGCGGCTGGCGGGGATTGTCACCCCTCGCCTTCTGCGATTTAGTCGCACGAACGACCTCATGCCGGGGATTTTCCAATGACCGCTCCCGTCTCCCGACCCGATGATCCCGCCTTGCTGCGGATCGGCGGCCCGATCGCGACCATCACGCTCAACCGCCCCGCCGCGTTCAATTCGATCAATCTGGCGATTGCGCAAAAGCTCGAACAGCTCGCGGCCTACATTGAGGGCGCCGACGATATCCGGGTCGTGGTCCTCGAAGGCGAAGGCCGCGCCTTCTCAGCCGGCGGCGATCTGCAGACGATCGGTGCCGCCGCCGAAGCGGGCACGGTAACGCCTGTCGTCGGCGAGCTGTTGAAGCATTATCATGCCTTCATCGAGATCATCCGGCGCATGCCGAAAATCTCGCTGTCGAGCGTGCACGGCTCGGCGGCCGGCGCCGGCATGGGCCTCGCCTTCGTCACCGATCTCTGCATCGCCGCGGAGGATGCCAAATTCACGCCGGCCTACGCCAAGATCGGCGTGTCGCCGGATGGCGGCTCTACGGTCGGCATCGTCAACACGGTCGGCCCCCGCCGCGCGCTGCAGATTTTCCTGGCCGAGGACAATTTCACCGCGCAGCAGGCCCATGAATGGGGCCTGGTTGCGAAGGTCGTTCCCGCGGCCGAGTTGAAGGCGGCAACGCGAACCCTCGCCGAGCGTCTCGCCCAGAACCCGCCGGCCGCGATCGCCGGCACCAAATCACTGGTCTACCAAGCCGCCACGACGCCGGTGAAGCAGCAGCTCGACGCCGAGGAGCACAAGATCATCATGGCGATGAACACGGAGGAGTTTCGAACCGCCGTCAGGAAATTCACGAGCAAGAGCAAGTAGCTCTCACTGCGGACAGATGTACCCCGTCCCCGCCGGCGACTTGAAGCAGCCGACCGACTCGGGGAGCACCTGCCGCGGCAGCCACAGCACCACGCTCGGGAAGTAGATCGCGAACGCGATTGTCCCGAGGAACACCAGATAGATCGGCAACGCGGCACGTAGCGCCTTTGCGAAACTGACGCCGACGAATTTGGAGGCCATCAGCAGCACCAGGCCATAAGGCGGCGTGATCAGGCCGAAGGCGAGCGTCGCGATCAGCACCACGCCCATGTGAACGGCGTTGATGTCGCCGGCTTCCGTCAGCGTGTTGACCAGCGGCATGAAGATGATGATGGTCGGCACCGGCTCAATGAAATCGCCGACCACGGTGAAGAGCAGCACCATCAGCAGCATGATGAGATGCGGATCGTTGCCGGCGATCGAGGTGATCACCTCCGCGATGTAGCTTGCACCGCGCAAGTACGCGAGCATCCAGCCGAACGCATTGGCGGCGCCGATCGTGATCAGCGGCAGCGAGAAGATCAGGCCCGCAAGGCAGAAATCATACGGAATTTTCCTGATATGCCCGCGATTGAGCGCGGGGATCACGACCGCGACAATCCAGACCACGGCAACGACGCCGGCTTCCGTCGGCGTGAACCAGCCAGTCAGAATGCCCCCCAACAGGATCACGGGGATCATCAGCGGCATCGCCGCATCGCCGGCCGCGAACACCACCTGCCGCAGCGGCGCGCGCGGCTTGCGCAGGCCGGACGGGCCGAAGAAATAGCAATAGATCATCAAGCCGAAGCCGATCATCAGGCCCGGCACGACGCCTGCCATGAACAGGCCGGCGATCGAGACGTTGCCGACGGCGCCATAGACCACCGCGGTAATGCTCGGCGGCACCAGCGCCGCAATCGTTGAGGCGGATGCGATGATCGCCGCGATGAAGGCGGGCTCGTAACCCTCGCGCTTCATCGGGCCGCCCAGCGCGCGGCTCATCACGGCGACGTCGGCCGTGGTCGAGCCCGACATTTCCGAGAAGAACATGCTGAAGACGACCACGACCTGCGACAGGCCGCCTCTGATATGCCCAACGAGCGACACCGAGAGGTTGGCTATCCGGACCACCACATTGGCCGAGCTCATGAGTTCGCCGACCAACAGGAAAAAGGGGATCGCCAGCAGCGCCTCGGAATCGACGCCGTCGAAGATCTTCTGGATGATCGCGGCGAGCGAGACGTCCGACAGCAGCGCGCCGATGAAGACGCCGGCCATCAGCGAGAACGGCACGGGCACGCCGAGATAGCCGAAGGACAGGAAGCAGACCGTCATCAACGCCAGAACAATGGGTGCGCTCACGGCTGCGCCCTCATCTGCGCGTCGGTGATGACAGGCGACCCGCCATCCTCTTCGGGCGGCTCGGGGTGGTCAAAGCCGTTGCGCAGGCCGTTGACGAGCTGCTCGATGGTGAACAGGCCGACCAGCACGCCCGACAGCGGAATGATCGCGTAGAGCGAGGCGATCGGCGTGCCCGACGGCAGGCGAAAACTGCCGAAGCCGCGGAGATAGTTCTGATAGCCGTACACGATCAGGCAGAAGGCGACGCCAAGCACCACGATCCGGATGATGATCTCGACGATCAGACGCGGCGTGCCGTGCATCGCCTCGGAGATCGCGGTGAGATAGAGGTGGTCGTTGCGCCGGGTCGCAGCCGCGGTGCCGACGAAAATCGCATAGATGAACAGGGTCGAGGTCACTTCCTGGAGCCATAGCCATGGATGGCCGATGGTGCGGGTGACGATGTCGGCGGTCACCGACAGCGAGAAGCCGAAGCAGAGCACGCCGCAGAGGATCATCAGCGCGAGCTCGAGCCAGTCGAGCCCGCGCCATTTGAGGTGGCGTTGGCGTTGCACCAGCAGTTTGTCGGCGATGGCCATTAGTGTCGTCCCTGCCTAGTGCGCTACTGCGCACGGGGGCCGGGACCCATAGCCCCAGCTGCGTGTGGTCAAAGCAAGCTGGCGGCTACCCTGCCCCAAGCTCCGCCGCGGCGTATGGGTCCCGGCTTTCGCCGGGACGACTCGTGGAGGCACGGACATTTCGCCGGCGGCCTAGTTGATCGAGCGGATCAAATCCTTGATCTTCTCGGCGTGCGGGCCGAGCTCCTTGGCGAGCTTGTCGAGATAGGGATCGGCGATCGCCGTGAAGCTCTTCTTGTCGACGTTGTCGACGATCTTCACGCCCATCTTCTTCAGCTTCTCTGCCGCGGTGCGTTCGAGGTCGAAGGCTTTCTGCGGCTCCTTGGAGCTGACCTCGTTCCCCGCTGCCTGCACCCAGCCCTTCTGCTCGGCCGACAGGCTCTGCCAGAGCTTGTCGGAGATGAAGACCAGCGCGTTGTTGGCCTCGTGCTCGGTGATGTTCAGGACCGGCGCGACCTCGTAATGCTTGTTGACGAGGTAGACGTTGATGCTGTTCTCGGCGACGTCGACCACGCCGGTCTGCAGGCTGGTATAGACGCTGCCGAACGGCATGTGCACGGTCTGGGCGCCATAGGCCGGGAACATGGTGTCCTCGGTCGCGGTCGCCTGCACCCGGATCTTCAGGCCCTTGATGTCGCCGACATTGTGGATCTCCTTCTTGGAGTACATGTGGCGCACGCCCTGCGAGCCGGTCGCGATCACATGCAGACCCTGCGTGGTCTCGTCGATCATGGTCTTGAGCGCCGCAAACACTTTTGGATCGGCCAGGCCCTTGACCACGTGGTTCTCGTCGCGGAAGAGGAAGTGCAACGACATCACGCCCGCTTGCGGCGAGATCGTCGCGGTGTTCGCCGAGGAGATGATCGCAAATTCGACGTCGCCCGCCTTCACGAGCTGGAGCACCTGCGGCTCCTGTCCGAGCTGCGCGCCCGGATATTGATCGATGATCATGGTGCCTTTGCTCAATTCCTTGAGCTTTTCGGCAAAGAGGTCGCCCGCGATGGAATAGCCGGTGTTGCGCGGCTGGTCGTAGGCAAAGCGATAATGCTTCACCTCCTGCGCCGACGCGCCCGTGACGAACAGGATCGCGGCCGTTGCCGCCAGCCCAAGCTTGGATCGTGCAATCATCGTTTCCCCCTGTTTTAACGCCCGCCGCTTGTGCGGTCTGGGCTACGCTTCCGGGTGGTTGGTCACCCTCTCTTAGTTTTCTGCTCAGTCTTCTTCCCGGTCCTCTGCATGAAATCGAAGTCGCAGCCCTCGTCGGCCTGCATGATGGTCTCGTTGAACAGCCAGGCATAGCCGCGCCGCGCCTCGTCCGGCGTAGCCGCGGGTTTCAACGCGCCGCGCCGCCGTTCCAGCTCGGCGGCATCGACCAGCAGCTCGATGCTGCGCTTGGCGACGTCGAGCCGGATCATGTCGCCGTTCTTCACCAGCGCCAGCGGCCCGCCGACGGCGGATTCCGGCGTGATGTGCAGCACGATGGTGCCGAACGCCGTGCCGCTCATGCGCGCGTCCGAAATGCGCACCATGTCCTTGGTGCCGGCGCGCGCGAGCTTCTTCGGGATCGGCAGATAGCCCGCCTCGGGCATGCCGGGCGCGCCCTTCGGGCCGGCGTTGCGCAGCACCAGCACGTCATCGGCGGTGACGTCGAGATCGGGATCGTCAACCCGCAGCGTCATATCCTCGACGGATTCGAACACCACGGCACGTCCGGTGTGCTGCAACAGCTTTGGGCTCGCGGCGGATTGCTTGATGACCGCGCCGCGCGGGGCGAGGTTACCGTGCAGGACGGCGAGGCCGCCTTCCTTCTTGATCGGATTGTCGCGCGGGCGGATCGCGTCCTGGCCGGGCACGTCTTCCGCGTTTGCCGCGATATCTCGCAGGCTCTCGCCCGTGATCGTCTTCGCATCGAGATCAACGAGGTCGCCAAGCTGCGCCAGCAATTTCGGCACGCCGCCGGCGTGATGGAAATGCTCCATGTAATGCTCGCCCGACGGCTTGAGATCGATCAGCACGGGCACCTCGCGGCCGATCTGGTCGAACACCTCGAGGTCGAGCCGGTGCGGCGAGCGATGGGCCATCGCGGTCAGATGGATCAGGCCGTTGGTTGAGCCGCCGATCGCCTGGAGCACGACCTGGGCATTCCTAAAAGATGCCGGCGTCAGCACCTCGCTCGGCTTCGGCCCCTTGGTCTTGGCCATCTCGGCGGCCACCCTGCCGCTCGCCTCGGCAAGCCGAAAACGCTCCGCATGCGGCGCAGGAATCGTCGCGCTCATCGGCAGCGACAGGCCCATGGCCTCGATCATGCAGGCCATGGTGGAGGCCGTGCCCATCACCATGCAGGTGCCGACCGACGGCGCGAGGCGGCCGTTGACCGCCTCGATCTCGACATCGTCCATTTCGCCGGCGCGATACTTGCCCCACAGACGGCGGCAATCGGTGCAGGCGCCCAGCACCTCGCCTTTGTGATGACCAACCACCATGGGGCCAACGGGAATGACCACCGTCGGCAGGTCGGCGCTGATTGCGGCCATCACCTGCGCCGGCAGTGTCTTGTCGCAGCCGCCGATCACGATCACCGAATCCATCGGCTGCGCGCGGATCATCTCCTCGGTGTCCATCGCCATCAGATTGCGCAGATACATCGAGGTCGGATGCGCAAAGCTCTCAGCGATCGAGATGGTCGGGAACACGAACGGCATCGCGCCCGACAGCATCACGCCACGCTTGGCGGCCTCGATGATCTGCGGGACATTGCCGTGGCAGGAATTGTAGTCGCTGTATGTATTGGTGATGCCGACGATCGGGCGCTCCAGCGCGTCATCGGAATAGCCCATGGCCTTGATGAACGCCTTGCGCAGGAACAGCGAGAAGCCGGCATCGCCATAGCTCGTCAGCCCTTTGCGCAACCCACTCGTCATCATACCACTCCCATTACCGGGTCATTGTCGTACAGCCTGTCCCTTGATTGTCAATAAGACAGACGCCAAACCTGCCATTTCCGCATTGAAGTACTGGTAGACGACCGGATTATTGACAATCCGAGCTTTCCCTGCTCCACAGGACGGATCGGCCAGGCGCCGGGAGGCCGAGGGCATGTCCGACATTCACACCGCAGACGCCATGACGGTCCGGCGCGACGATCCGGACGACATCGTCGCGCGGCTCGAGGAGGACATCATCTTCGGCCGGCTCGCGCCAGGCGCGCGCCTCACGGAAGACGCGCTGATGTCGGCTTACGGCACCTCGCGCCACTTCGTGCGCCAGGCACTGGTGGATGCCCAGCGCCGCGGCATCGTCCGCCGCGAAAAGAATGTCGGCGCCACCGTGCGGTTCTACTCGGCCGAAGAGGTCCGGCAGATCTACGAGGTCCGGGAGATGCTGACTCGGCAGGCCGCGCTGATGATCCCCCTGCCCGCACAGCAAGGCCTGATCGACGAGCTCTCAGCATTGCAGCGGCAATATTGCGCGCGAGCGGATTTGCAGGACCTGCGCGGCATCCATGAAGCCAACGACGCCTTCCACCTCGCGCTGTTCTCGGCCTGCGGAAATCCGTATCTGGTGCGCTCGCTGCAGGACTACATGATCCTGACGCTGCCGATGCGCGCCAAGAACCTTGCCGACCGAGACGGCCTCGCGCAATCACGGCGCCAGCACGAGCTGATGATCGAGCTGTTGAAGGGCCGTGACAGCTGGGCGCTGGCGCAGCTCTGCGTGGACCACATGCAGTTCAGCAAGAGAGACTACCTGGCGCGGATTGCGGGTGGCGAGGTCGAACGTCGGGACGCGCCGAATAAGTGAAAGACGTCCACTTACAGCGCTGAGATTCGTTTGGACAAAGCCGCGATTTCGGCTTCCGCCTCGCGTTCCGAACCCGATCTTGCACCTTTGGCCGAGACGGTTTCAACTGTATGTTGGCAACAAACAGCTGGCGCACTGGTTGAGTTGCTCATGCCCATGATCGACCGTACGGCGGCGCAGAGCTGCGAGAATATCGATGATTGACCTGCCTAGCGCGCAACCGCCGGAGAGAGGCCCGCCGGTCCAGGCGCTCTTGCACAGCTGCGATTGGACCAAGTCACCGCTCGGCCCACCGCAGGGGTGGTCACCGACGCTTCGGTCAGTCGTGAGTCTGGCGATCGACTCGAAGTTTCCGATGTTCGTGGCTTGGGGCCCGGAACTCGGTTTTATTTACAACGACGCCTACGCTGAGATCCTCGCCGACAAGCATCCGGCTGCTTTCGGCGCTCGCTTCCAAGACATTTGGGCCGAGATCTGGGACGATATCTGGCCTCTGATCCAAAAAGCCATGGCTGGCGAGGCAACTTGGCAGGAGAACCTGCCGCTCATCATGAACCGGCGCGGCTACGATGAGCAGACCTGGTTTACCTTCTCATATTCGGCGGTTCGCGAGCCCACAGGCGAAGTGATGGGGATGTTCTGCGCCGTCGCGGAGACCACGGGGCAGGTGCTTGCAGAAGCGGCGCTGCGCGAAAGCGAAGCCAGGGCCGCGGCGATCACGAACTCCATCGACCAGATGATCTGGTCAACGCGACCTGACGGGTTCCACGACTTCTACAATCAGCGTTGGTACGAGTTCACCGGCGTACCGCAAGGTTCCACAGACGGCGAAGCTTGGAACGGAATGTTCCACCCGGAAGATCGTGAGGCCGCATGGTCCGCTTGGCGTCACTCCCTGGAAACCGGCGAACCGTATCAGATTGAGTATCGTCTCCGTCATCGATCCGGACAGTACCGGTGGGTGCTTGGACGTGCGCAGCCAGTGCGCGACGCCAATGGCGTGATCTTGCGTTGGTACGGGACCTGTACAGACATTGAGGACATGGTCGCCGCTCGGGAGATCCTGGCCCGATCGCGCGAACAGCTCGAACACCTTGTTCAGGAGCGCACGGAGGAGCGCAATCAGCTCTGGAGTGGGACCAACCTCTTGGTCGCGGTGGTTGCTTTCGACTCGACCATACGAGAGGTCAATCCGGCCTGGCCAGCGCTGCTCGGCTGGTCGCAAGCTGAGATCGTGGGACGACCCTATACGCAGTTCATCCACCCCGACGACATCGAAGGATCGCGCCTCTGGGCCAACGAACTCGCGGCTAACGATGAATCCGGCGAATTCGAGAACCGTTACCTATGCAAAGACGGAGCCTATCGTTGGATCGCCTGGTCGGTCACCGCCAGCAAGGGAGCTTTTCACTGTATCGGTCGTGACATCCATCGTCAGAAAGAGCAGGCCGAAGCTCTGAGAGCCGCCGAAGAGGCCCTCCGCCAGGCGCAAAAAATGGAAGCCGTCGGGCATCTCACGGGCGGCATCGCGCACGACTTCAACAACATGTTGTCGATCGTGATGGGCTCACTCGATCTTCTGAAGCGCCGAACGGTCGAGATCGACCCCCGCGCCAAGCGCTATCTCGAAGCTGCCATGGACGGAGCGCGCCGCGCTGCCTTGCTTACGCAGCGCCTCCTTGCGTTCTCCCGGCAACAGCCGTTGAAGCCCCAACCCATCGATATCAACAAGCTCGTCTCGGGGATGTCCGGGTTCATACGCGGCTCACTCGGCAGCGATGTCAGGTTAGAGACTGTGCTGGATTCAAACGTCTGGCGCATCTCAGCCGATGCAAATCAACTTGAAAATGTGCTCCTGAACCTTGCAGTGAATGCCCGCGACGCAATGCCGGAGGGCGGCCGGCTCACCATCGAAACTCACAACGCTGATTTGGACGACCGCTATCTGGCAAGCGAACCAGGCGTCCTGGCAGGGCAATATGTATTAATCGCGGTGACGGACACCGGCTCCGGCATGCCTGCGGACGTAATGGCCAAAGCCTTCGACCCCTTCTTCACCACCAAGGCTGTGGGCAAAGGCACTGGCCTAGGTCTCAGCCAGGTATACGGCTTCGTCAAACAGTCGGGCGGCCACGTCAAGATCTACTCGGAGCCCGGCGAAGGGACAACATTCAAGGTCTACCTGCCGAGGCTCGTGGATGCGACCGAGCCCGTTTTCAAGGAAAAAACAGCCGCGTTCCTGCCTACCGACGACAATCACGAACTTATACTGGTGGTCGAAGACGAGCCCGCAGTGCGCCAGTATAGTGTCGATGCATTGATTGAACTGGGCTACCGCGTGGTGGAGGCAGAAAGCGCAGAAGCGGCGCTGCAGCTTTTGGACGAAACCCCGGACGTCAGCCTGCTATTCACAGACATCGTCATGCCGGACATCAACGGGGCGAAGCTCTCTGAAGAAGCGCTTCGACGCCGAGCGGATCTGAAGGTTCTTTTCACGACGGGCTATACGCCCAACGCGATGCTCCAAAATCGTGTGGCAAGGCCCGGCGTGGCCGTGCTCAGCAAGCCTTTCACCGTCGAGGAACTCGCAGTGAAGGTGCGAGAGGTGCTGGACGGCTAGCCAGCGAGAGCGCACCGGTTCTGCGCAAGGGACTACATTGCGCCCCGCCGTCATACCCAGACGTCGCTCCCACGGGCCCACTCTCGCGCCCATTCCCGTCAGGCCACGGCAGGCCAGAACGCGCGTTCAATACCGCCTCAGCAGGCCGCGCTCCACGCTGGTATCGCCATAACCAGCGCAGGCCCCTTTCGGGTCTCTGATCAAGTCTCCACGAACACGCCTGAACGTTTTGGCGGCCGCGTCGGACACCTCGATGCGGAATTTACCGGGATCGGAGGTTTCGCCATCGCGGGCCTTGATGGCCGCCGCATAGGCGTCGATCATCGCCATCGCGGCATCCGTGCTGCCGAGAAGTCGGGCGCCGAGCTGGATGCTGCCCGCACCATTGACCTCGTAGCCGACGCATCGTTGTTCGAGCACCGCGGACGCGGTGACGAGCTGGTCGAGAAACGTCGCCTCGGCGTCGCTGAGCATCGCGGCTCGCGCCGGTCCCGACATGATCAGCGCGAGCAGTACGACGGCTGGCAATTTGAATTTCATTGTCCTGACTCGAGCGGCCGTGATCCAGGCGCCAGTTGCCGAAATGCGATCGCGCAGATCGAGAACCAAATGCCAAAGGCATGGTTGACCTGGATCAATGGGCAGGGCGGCCAGGCCAAAGCTCGGCCCTTGCATGCGCTCGCTCTCAGTGAACCGAGGCACGGCGTCGAGATTGGCATCAAAACCTTTTGTCAACCCATCGAAATAGCGCGCCGTCGGAAATAGATAGGACCGGCGTCCAGTCGCGAATCGCACGTTCTTCCCCGTATTCCCTCCCGAATGAAATCCCATGACCGAACAAACCCTGACCGAGCCGATCGTCGAGTCGCAGGAGCGATCCCGCGGCTTTACGCGCTACCAGACGATCCTCGTTGCGCTGCTGGCGCTGGTCCAGTTCACGATCATCATCGATTTCATGATCATGTCGCCGCTCGGCGCCATCATGATGCCGGCGCTCGATATTTCGGCCGCCCAGTTCGGCGTGGCGGTGTCGGCCTACGCGTTCAGCGCGGGAATTTCCGGCATCCTGGCGGCCGGCTTTGCCGATCGGTTCGATCGCAAACGGCTGCTGTTGTTCTTCTATGCCGGCTTCACCCTTGGCACGGCGCTGTGCGCGATCGCGCCCAACTATCATCTGTTGCTGCTGGGGCGGATCGTGACGGGCCTGTTCGGCGGCGTGATCGGCTCGGTCGTGCTCGCCATCGTCACCGATCTGTTCACTCTGCAATTGCGCGGCCGCGTCATGGGTTTCGTGCAAACCGCCTTCGCCGCAAGCCAGGTGCTGGGCATCCCGGCCGGTCTTTTCCTCGCCAATCAGTGGAATTGGCACGTCGCGTTCGGCGCACTGGTCGGCCTGTCGGTGATCGGGATGGCCGCCGTGATGCTCCTGATGAAGCCGGTGAACGGCCATCTCGGGCTGAAGCAGGATCGAAACCCGTTCCGGCATCTGATCGCAACGGTCTCGCAGCCGCGTTATTGGATGGCGTTCTCGGTGACGACCCTACTGGCGACCGGCGGCTACATGCTGATGCCGTTCGGCAGCGCTTACACCGTGCACAATCTCGGCATCGACATCGTGCATCTGCCGACGATCTATCTCGTCTCCGGCCTGTTCAGCATTGTCATCGGCCCGCTAGTGGGACGCGCGAGCGATACTTTCGGCAAATACCCCACCTTCGTCTTCGGCAGCGCCATGTCCATCGTCATGGTGCTGATCTACACCCATCTCGGCGAGGTGAGCCTGACGGTCGCGATCCTGGTCAACGTGCTGATGTTCGTCGGCATCTTCTCCCGCATGATTCCGTCGCAGGCGCTGATTTCCGCAATCCCAGAGCCGGCGCAACGCGGCTCCTTCAGCGCGGTCGGCGCGTCGCTGCAACAGCTCTCCGGCGGGCTCGGCTCCGTGCTCGCCGCCGCGCTGATCGCGCAGGACCCCGACGGTACGCTCCGGCATTTCGACCGGTTGGGATACGTCGTCGTGACGACGGCGGTGATATCCCTGATCCTGATGTATTTCGTGCAGAGGCCCATCGCGGCCCAGGCCGGCAAGCGCGTGGTCTAGGGCGTCGATTCTGACACCCTAGATTGGAACGCTCCTACCGCTTGGTCCAATCGATGATCCGACTTGTGTCGCCGTCGAACTCGTTGCTGCAGAACGCGCCGCCCTGATAGTGATCGCCGATCGGATCGGGCTTCAGCTTGGCCTGCTCGGCCATCGCATGCGCCACGTGGTCCTCGGAGCGCCCCGTGGGACGGTAGCCGAACTCGTAGGCGCGGTGATTGTCCCACCAGGCGCGCTCGTTCAGGGACACGCCGTAGAAGATCTCGAAATGAATATCGGGATGCTCGAGCCCGATCTGACAGAGCTGCACCAGATCTTCCGGCTTCAGCCAGATCGAGATCCGGCGAAGGTCCAGCGGTACGTCCCCGAAATTGCCAATGCGAAGGCAAGTCACCTTCAGGCCATGCTTGTCGGCATAGAGCGCGCCGACCGCTTCGCCGAACACCTTGCTGACGCCGTAGCGGCCATCGGGGCGCGGGGTCACGTCGGTGCCGATCTTGTGGTGGCGCGGATAGAATCCGACGGCATGGTTCGAGGAGGCGAACACCACGCGCTTGACGCCCTTGCGGTACGCGGCCTCGAACAGATTGTAGCCGCCGATGATGTTGGCCTGGAGGATGTCGTTCCAGGGACCTTCGACCGAATAGCCGCCGAAATGGATGATGCCGTCAACGCCCTCGCAGATCGCCTCGCACTGCGCCAGGTCAGAGAGGTCCGCCGCCTTGAATTGCTCGTTGGGGCCGAGATCGGCCGGCGGGCGGATGTCGCTGAGCAGCAGGTCGGGATAGATCGGCGGCAGCAATGTCCGCAGCCGCGTGCCGATTCCACCCGAAGCTCCCGTCATCAAGATGCGCATGTCATTCCTCGTCTTTGGCGACCGATTTGCCGTCACGTGTCTCTAATGATAGCTGGATTGTCCAGAGGGAACGAAACGAGAGAACCGACATGAATGAGGCATCGTCCCACACTCAAGGCTGGCGGCCAGCGACCTATTACCCCGATCCCGCGATAAAAGCACTGGATCCCCGCTTCGAAAAATACTGGCTGAAACTCTCGGCCGTGGAGCGGTTGACGACCGGCCTGCGCTGGGCCGAGGGTCCGGTGTGGTTCGGCGATGGTCGTTATCTCTTGTGCAGCGACATTCCGAACCAGCGCATTATCAAATGGGAAGAGGAGACCGGCGCCGTCAGCGTGTTCCGCAAGCCCTCCAATTTCGCCAACGGCAACACCAGGGATCGCCAGGGCCGGCTGGTCACCTGCGAGCATGGCGGGCGACGCGTGACCCGCACCGAATATGACGGCAGCATCACCGTGCTGATGGACTCGTTCGGCGGCAAGAAGCTCAACTCGCCAAACGACGTCGTGGTGAAATCCGACGGCGCGGTCTGGTTCACCGATCCCACCTTCGGCCTGCTCGGCAATTACGAGGGCTACAAGGCCGAGCCCGAGATCGAGCCGAACGTCTACAGGTTCGATCCCACAACCGGCAAGGCGACCATCGTCGCCGAAGGCGTCCTGGGTCCGAACGGGCTGTGCTTCTCGCCGGACGAGAAAATTCTTTATGTTGTGGAATCGCGCGGCGTGCCAAACCGAAAGATCCTCGCCTATGACGTCTCGGCGGACGGCACCACGATCTCGAACAAGCGCGTCCACATCGACGCAGGCCCGGGCACGCCTGATGGCATGCGCTGCGACATCGACGGCAATCTCTGGTGCGGCTGGGGCATGGGCGATCCCGAACTCGACGGGGTCGTGGTGTTCGCGCCCGACGGCGTCATGATCGGCCGCATCGCGCTGCCCGAGCGCTGCGCCAACCTCTGCTTCGGCGGTGTCAAGCGCAACCGCCTGTTCATGGCGGCGAGCCAGTCGATCTACGCGTTGTATGTGAACACGCAGGGCGCGGTCGGGGGATAGTTTCTCCGCCGTTTTTGTGAGCTCGTAGCCCGGATGGAGCGAAGCGCAATCCGGGACATTCCCCGCATTCCGCTTCGCTCCATGCGGGCTACGAAAAAACAAAACGCCGGAGCGGTTTCCTGCCCCGGCGCTTTGTTCGTTCAGGCGACGAAACCTATGCCGCGTTGAAGCCGGCGACGGCCTTCACTTCGAGGAAGTCCTCGAGGCCGTACTTGCCCCACTCGCGGCCGTTGCCGGACTGCTTGTAGCCGCCGAACGGTGCGGTGCGATCGTTCGGCACGCCTTGCAGGTTGACGTTGCCGGCGCGGATCTGACGGCCGACGCGCTTGGCGTCCTCGACGGACGCGCCCGTGACGTAGCCGGCAAGTCCATAGGGCGTGTCGTTGGCGATGTGCACGGCTTCGGCTTCGTCCTTGGCGCCGATGATGGTGAGCACCGGTCCGAAGATTTCTTCGCGAGCGATCGTCATGTCGGGGGTGACGTCGGCGAAGATGGTCGGACGGACATAGAAGCCCTTGTTGACGCCTTCGGGCAGGCCCGGACCGCCGGCGACGAGCGTTGCGCCCTCGTCGATGCCCTTCTTGATCAGGCCCTGGATCTTGTCCCACTGGCCGCGGTTAACCACGGGACCGATGGTGGTGCCTTCGGCGCGCGGATCGCCGGCCTTGGTCTTGTCGGCGACGGCCTTCGCGATCGCGGCGACTTCCTTCATCTTCGAGAGCGGCACGATCATGCGCGAGGGCGCGTTGCAGGACTGGCCGGAGTTGTTGAACATGTGCATCACGCCGCCGGTCACCGCCTTCGTGAGGTCGGCGCCTTCGAGGATGACGTTCGGCGACTTGCCACCGAGCTCCTGGCTGACGCGCTTCACGGTCGGTGCCGCACGCTTGGCCACGTCGATGCCGGCGCGGGTCGAGCCGGTGAACGAGATCATGTCGATGTCGGGGTGCTCGCTCATGGCGGCGCCGACCTCGGGGCCGAGACCGTTGACGAGGTTGAACACGCCCTTCGGCACGCCGGCTTCATGGAGGATTTCCGCAAAGATCAAGGCCGAGGTCGGGGTGAACTCCGACGGCTTCAGGATCATGGTGCAGCCGGCGGCGAGCGCGGGCGCGACCTTGCAGGCGATCTGGTTGAGCGGCCAGTTCCAGGGCGTGATCATGCCGACCACACCGACCGGCTCGCGCAGCACCATGGCGGTGCCGACCGGTTCCTCGAAGTGGTAGTTCTTGAGCACGTCGAGCGTGGTCATGAGGTGGCCGAGGCCGGCGCCGGCCTGAAGCTTTTCGGCCATCGGCAGCGGCGCGCCCATCTCGTCGGAGACGGCGGCGCCGATCTCCTTGAGGCGGCCCTTGTAGATCTCGATGACCTTCGCCAGCAGCGCAACGCGCTCGTCACGGCTGGTCCGGGAGAACGTCACGAACGCGCGCTTGGCGGCTGCGACGGCTTTATCAACGTCGGCCTTGGAGCCCAGCGCAACCTCGTACATCGCCTCTTCCGTCGCCGGATTGACCACGGCGGTGGACTTCTTGACGGCGGGATCGACCCAGGCGCCGTCGATGTAGAACTGCATGCGATTGACCATAGTGAACCTCTTCTTGGGGGGCTTGGGGGCGTTTCGGCAGGCATCCTTGCACGAAAGCGCCGGCAATTGAACCCGCCATGTGCGGGGCCAGCATTGCGGCGGACTGAGGTTATATGAGCCGATGGCGGAGGGGTGGCAAGGTCTCGATTGCCGTCGTCCTGGCCTAGTGCGCCATTGCGCACGGGGGCCAGGACGGCGGAGAACTACACCGCCATCTTCCGATGCAGCACCGGCGCGCCGGTGGTGAGGCTTTCGGCCGCATCGATGATGGCGTTGGCGTCGATGCCGTGGTGACGATAGAGGTCGGCGATGGTGCCGGTCTGGCCGAACTGCTCGACGCCGAGCGCCTCGACGCGGTGGCCGCGGACGCTGCCGAGCCATCCGAGCGCCGCCGGATGGCCGTCGATCACGGTCACGATGCCGCAGTCGCGCGGCAGCGGCGCGAGCAGTTTTTCGATGTGGCTGAGATGCTGCACGCCGCGCCGATCGCGGCGCAATTTCCGCGCGGCGGTCCATCCCGCATGCAGGCGATCCGCGGACGTGATCGCGAGCAGGCCGATGTCGCGCCGGCTCTCGCCGATGAAGCCGGTCGCCTCGATCGCTTCCGGCGCAACGGCGCCGGTATAGGCGATGACGGCCTCTGCATTGGGGCCCGGCTTGCGCAGCCAATAGGCGCCGTCGGTGATGCCCTGTGCAAGCTCGGGTGTCATGATCCGCTGCGCCTGCTCGATCGAGCGCGTCGAGAGCCGCAAATAGACCGAGCCGCCCTCGCCCGGATCGCGCTGCATGTGGTTGAAGCCGAAGGCCATGATCACGGCGAGCTCGTCGACGAAGGCCGGCTCGAACGAGGCAAGCCCATCCTGCGCCATGCCGATCAAAGGCGTTGCGATCGACTGGTGCGCGCCGCCTTCGGGTGCCAGCGTGATACCTGACGGGGTTGCCGCCACCATGAAGCGGGCGTCCTGGTAGCAGGCATAGTTCAGCGCATCGAGACCGCGCTCGATGAAGGGATCGTACAACGTGCCGACCGGCAGCAGCCGCTCGCCGTTGATCTGGTGCGACAAGCCTAACGCCGAGAGCATGATGAACAGGTTCATCTCGGCGATGCCGAGTTCGAGATGCTGGCCCTTGGGCGAGAAATCCCAGTTGAAGGTGGATGGAATTTTCTCGCTGCGGAATAAGTCTGCCTTCTCGCCGCGCGCAAACAGGCCGCGCCGGTTCACCCACGGACCGAGATTGGTCGAGACGGTGACGTCAGGCGAAGTCGTCACGATGCGCCTGGCAAGCTCGCTGTCGCCGCGCGCGATCTCGTTCAGCACGAGACCAAAACCCTGCTGGGTCGACATCTGCGGCGCCGGCTTGAAGGCGAGTTGCGACGGCACCTCGATCACAGGCGCGGTAAGCCGGCGGCCGTCCTGGTTGAACGGCACGCCCGCGAGGAAGGCGTCGAGCTCGGCGGCACTTTGGGCGAGACCCTCGTATCTGTCCCATTCGTGTCCTGGCCGGATGTTCTGGCTGTCGCGATATTTCTCCATCTGCGCAACCGTCATCAGGCCGGCGTGATTGTCCTTGTGACCCTGGAACGGCAGGCCGACGCCCTTGATGGTGTAGGCGATGAAGCAGACCGGGCGATCGTGATCGATGGATTCAAAGGCGTCCAGCATGCTCGCCATGTCATGGCCGCCGAGGTTCGACATCAGCGCCAGCAATTCGTCGTCGCTGCGCTTATCGATCAGCTTGGTGATGGGACCCTGATCGCCGATCTCGTCGTGGAGGTGTTTGCGGAACGCCGCGCCGCCCTGAAAACACAAGGCGGCGTAGAGCGCGTTCGGGCAATTGTCGATCCAGCGCTTCAGCGCCTCGCCGCCAGCTTCCGCAAAGGCCTCGCGCATCAGGCGGCCGTATTTCACGATCACCACGTCCCAGCCGAAATTGCGGAACACGGTCTCGAACTTCTCCCAGAGGCCTTCGCGGACGACGGCGTCCAGCGACTGCCTGTTGTAGTCGACCACCCACCAGGTGTTGCGCAGGCCGTGCTTCCAGCCTTCCGCCAGCGCCTCGAAGATGTTGCCCTCGTCCATCTCGGCGTCGCCGACCAGCGCAATCATTCGCCCTTCGCGGCGATCCTTCATCCAGCCATGTGCCTTGACATAGTCCTGCACCAGCGAGGCGAACAGCGTCTGCGCAACGCCGAGGCCGACCGAGCCGGTGGAGAAATCGACGTCGTCGACGTCCTTGGTGCGCGAAGGATAGGACTGCGCGCCTTTGAAGCCACGAAAATTCTCCAGCTTGTCGCGGCTCTGCCGGCCGAACAGATATTGGATGGCGTGGAACACCGGGCTTGCATGCGGCTTCACCGCGACGCGATCTTCGGGTTTCAGCACGTGGAAATACAGCGCCGACATGATGGTGGCGAGCGAGGCCGACGAGGCCTGATGTCCCCCGACCTTCAGGCCGTCCGCATTCGGGCGGATGTGGTTGGCGTGATGAATGGTCCATGACGACAGCCACAGCGCCTTGCGGGCGAGTGCGGTCAACGTGTCGAGGCGGGTGGTATCAACGGGCATGGCAATGCTCCCGGAAAACAGGTGCCCGATGATACCCCTGCAGGAAGCGCTAAACTTCTCAATTTTTCGCGCAATAGCAACTAATGTTGGGATAGCTTACCAATCGATCGGTAAAAACGACAGGTTCATCCCAATGCCCGCCCTCGACGCCATCGACCGAAAAATCCTCGCTCTGCTCCAGAACGACAGCCGGTTGACCATGCAGGAGCTGGCCGACAAGGTCGGGCTGTCGGTGTCGCCCTGCCATCGCCGGGTCAAGCTGCTGGAGGAACGCGGCGTCATCTCGCGCTACATCGCGACCGTGGACCAGAAGGCGCTGGGGCTGCATGTCAGCGTTTTCATCTCGATCAAGCTGGCGCGGCAGAAGGAGGAGGATCTCAACCGCTTCGCGCGGGCGATCTCGAAATGGGACGAGGTGCTGGAGTGCTATCTGATGACCGGCAACCGCGACTATCTCCTGCGCGTTGTCGCGGCCGACCTCGCCTCCTACGAAACTTTCCTGAAGACCAAGCTGACCCGGCTCGACGGCATCGCCTCGATCGAGTCGAGCTTCGCGCTCAGCCAGGTGAAATATTCGATCGCGCTGCCGGTGTAAGGCATCACCGCCACGGCTGTACGATGATCTTGGTGTGCGCTTCAGGGTTGGCGAGGTCGGCGAAAGCCTTTGCGACGCCGTCGATGCCGATCTCGGCGGTGACCATCGCCGCCGCATCCACCTGCCCTTCCGCGATCAAGCGCAGTGAGGCTGCAAACTCGTCCGGCGTGTAGCCGAGCACGTACTGGACGTTGAGCTCCTTCATGATGCCGAGCATGGGCTCGCTCCTGTCGGTCTCCATGCAGACACCGACCACGACGATCCTGGCATCGCGCGGCGCGCCTTCGAACACCTGTTGCAACAGACCGGGCACGCCGACGCATTCGAAGATGATCGCGGGCTTCAACGCGGGCAGCATCGCCTGCAACGCCGGCCGCGCGGCCTTCTCCGCATCCGACATCTGCGCATGCTCGGCCCAGGTCGCATAGGGCTCCGACACCCTTGGATCCACGACGACATCGGCGCCGAGTTTTGCCGCAAGCGCGCGCCGCGCCGGCGAATAATCGGCCGCGACGATCGGATGCAGGCCTTTGAGCTTCAGCGCCGCAATCACCGCGAGCCCGACCGGCCCGCAGCCGATCACGAGCGGCACCTCGCCGCCTCGGATGTTGGCCTTGGCGACGGCATGAACGCCGACCGCGAGCGGTTCGGTGAGCGCGGCATGCTCCGGCGCGAGACCGTTGGGCACCTCGAGCAGCAGCGCTTCGCTCAGCAGCATCGCCTCGGCATAGCCGCCAATATTGTCATTGGAATAGCCGATGCCCTCGATGCCCAGCGGAGTCACGAGGGCCGGCAGCGAGCAGACGCGCGTGCCCGGCTTGAGCTTGCGCACAGTCCCCGGGCCGAAGTCGACGATCTCGCAGCAGAACTCGTGGCCGAACACGACGTCACGGGCGAGGTCCATCGGCTTGCGGCCGGTCTTTCGCGCCATCTCCACCATGCGGTGGGCGTGCTGGCGCGCGTGCAGGTCGGAACCGCAGATGCCGCAGGCGAGCGTCTTGACCAGCACCTGGCCGGAGCCCGGCTTTGGCTCGGCGATCCGGTCGACGACAATCTCACCGTTCCTGAAAATCGCAGCGCGCATCCGGCTCCTCCCGTCTTGTTGGAGCCATTGATAGCACGAAGCGGACGCGCGATCTTGCGTCAGGGGTTCGGGGAACGCTCTTCCATGATCAGGAGCTGGGCGCGGCGGATGCGCTCGCGATGGGCGATGTAGAGGCCGCTGGCGACGATGAAGGCCGCGCCGGTGACGGTCCAGACATCCGGAACTTCGCCGAACAGGAAGAAGCCGAGAATGCTGACCCACAGCAACTGCGTGTAGGAAAACGGCGCCAGCACCGAGGCATCGCCGTAGCGATAGGCCAGCACGATGATCCACTGGCCGACCGTGGAGGCGACGCCGATCACGATGCCAAGCCCGATCGCGGCCCACGTCGGCGCGACCCAGACGAACGGTACCATCAGAGAGAGGATCGCAACGCCCGTCAGCGCCGAATAGGCCATGGTGGTGAGGACGGCTTCGCGCCCGCTCATCATGCGCGTCAAGATCAGCGCCGCAGCCCAGCAGAACGCCGAGACGATCGGGAAGAACGCGGCGGCGTGAAACGCGCTGGAGCCCGGGCGCAGGATGATCATCACGCCCGTCAAGCCGATCGCGGTGGCGATCCAGCGGCGCATGCCCACCTTCTCGCTCAGGAACACGATCGAGAGAGCGGTGACGAACAGTGGCGAGACGAACCCGGTCGCGGACGCTTCCGCGATCGGCAGGAAGCTCAGGCCGGTGATGAAGAACAGCGAAGAGCCCAGCAATGCCGCGCCGCGCATCAGCTGCAGGCCGAGGCGCTCGGTGCGCATGGCATGAAGCGGCGAGCCCGGCAGCATCACCGGCGTGAACATCAGCGCGAACGTCACGAAGCGGATCCAGGTGATCTCGATCGACGGGAGGCTCGACGACAAATATTTCGCGGTGACATCGGAGCAACCGAGAAAGATCGTCGACAGCAGCACCAGCGCGATGCCCTTGAAAGGATGATCGACGCGCGCGGGCGCGCGGCGCGCCTGCGGCTTCTTTTCCGGCATAGGCATGGGAATACTGTCGAGCCTTGCGGCTGCGGCGGGCGGCGGGGTCACGGCTGGAACCTAGGAATGCGAATCGGGAATGATCGTAAAAAACGATAATTGCGCCGCTTTCACAACTTCCGAAAACAGGATGCCGATATGCGCTCACGTCCGCGCGCGTCAAGACTCCATTAATAATGGGCGTTTGTGCACTACAGCATGGGCAGCCCGCGCGGCTTCGGACCGCGCGGAAACGCCGCATCGAGCGCCGCAATCTCGTCTTTCGTCAGCACGAGATCGCCGGCCGCGGCATTTTCGCCTGCATGTTCCGCGGACGACGCCTTCGGGATCGCGAACACCGTAGTCGCACGGGTGAGGAAGCTCAGCGCGACCTGGCGCGGCGTCGCGCGACGCGCCTCCGCGATGCGCACCAGCACCGCGCCGCCCTTGCTGCTGCTCGCAGGGAAATCGTCGTGGCCGAACGGCGAATAGGCGACCACGGCAACACCATGCTGCTCGCACCACGGGATCACCGCGTGCTCGATCGCGCGTTCCCTCAGATGATAGAGCACCTGATTGCAGGCGATGCGCCCTTCGCCGGCGGCGTCGAGCATCTCGTCGAGATCATCGGCATCGAAATTGGAGACACCCCAGGATTTGATCTTGCCGGCCTTCACCAGTTCCTCGAACGCGGCCACAGTGTCCTCCAGCGGATACGAGCCGCGCCAATGCAGCAGATAGCAGTCGAGCCGATCCGTCTTCAGCCGCTTCAGCGAGCGCTCACAGGCGGTGATGGTTCCGCGGCGCGAGGCGTTGCTTGGCAGCACCTTTGACACGAGGAACACCTCGTCGCGTCGGCCCGCGATCGCATCGGCAATGACGAGTTCGGCATCGCCATACATCTCGGCGGTGTCGATGTGGGTCATGCCGAGATCGAGCCCGCGCTGAAGCGCGGCGATCGCGCGCTTGCGATTGCCATGGTCGAGATACCAAGTGCCCTGCCCGATAACGGGAACGTTGGCGCCGGTTTTGCCGAAGGGTTTCGTGTTCATATTTGCTCCGATACAACTCGTTCGCTCAGGCAACCGCCATCGAGCTCAAGAGTTCAATCCGCCGATGTCAGCGACCAATACGCTACCGGTTGCAGACTCCGTGATGTAGAGCCGATCTTTGTTCGCGCCACCAATCGCGACATTAGTGCAATTCGGTCCGGCACACGATTTCACCCGCGCGATCAATTCGCCGTTGGGCGCGAACACGAAGACATGGCCGAGCGAGGCGTGACCGACGAACAGGCGGCCCTTGGCATCCATGGTCATCCCGTCAGGACCGCTGGTGCCGAACAGCGAGCAGAAGCGGCCGACCTTCGACACGCTGCCGTCCTTCATGAACGGCAACCGCCACACCGCGTTGTCGCGCGTCATCGCGACGAACAGCACGGTCTCGGTTGGATCGAGCACCAGACCATTCGGACTGATGCCAGTGTCGACCAGGCAATCCAGCCGGCCGCTTTGCGCCAGGCGATAGACACGGCCGCTTGCGTCATGCAGGCCGGTCTGTCCCTGGTCGGTGAAATAGATGTCGCCGTTGGAAGCGAGATGCAAATCGTTGCAGCCGCGGAATGATTCCGAATTGCGCGCGGTCAGCACAGGCTTGATGCGGCCTGCCTCGGCGTCGAATTCCATGATGCCGTGCCTGTAGTCGGCGACCAGGATGCGGCCGTCGGCCGCGATCTTCAGCCCGTTCGGCCAGCCCTCATATTCAATCGCGAGCGACCACTCGCCGTCAGGCGCAATGCGGAAGATGCGGCCGAAGGGAATGTCGACGATGTAGAGATTTCCATTGTTGTCGAACGACGGCCCCTCGATGAAGGAGTCCGTCGGCACACCCGGCCGGTTGGCATCGGCCCAATCCGTCCGCTCGCCCTTGCGGCGGAATTTGTCGGGCATGGCGGAGAAGAGCCTGGTCTCGATCAGGCGCGGCGGCGTTTCCAGGTACATCATTGTTGTTATCTTTGTTGAACTGGCGGAATGCGCGGCAGCATAGGGCACAACGGAGGGGTCGTCGATTGGTGCGACAGCTTCACCACACTCTCGGGGTCGTCCTGGCGAAAGCCAGGACCCATTACCACAGGGACATATTGTTGCGGATAGTGGCCACAACGGGCTTCGACAAACGCTGACCGGGGTAATGGGTCCTGGCTTTCGCCAGGACGACGATCAGGAGAGACCTCTACCCCGCCGCGCCCGCGCGCTTGGCCTGCATCGCCGGTGCCACCTCGGTGGTCGCGATCAGGCGCTTCAGCTCGGGGATGCAGGAGCCGCAATTGGTGCCGGCCTTGAGCTTTGCGCCGATCTCGGCGGCCGTGCGCGCGCCTGCGGCGATAGTGTCGCAGATGGTGCCGCGGCCAACGCCGAAGCAGGCGCAGACGACAGGCCCGGTCGAAGCCGCGCCCTCGCTGGACTTGCCGGACAGCAGCATGCGCCGCTGCTCGTCGGTGACGTGGTCGGCGACGAACAGGCTCTTCACCACCTCCCAGTCGCCGGCATCATGCGCGGGGCCGACGAACAGGCAGGTTTCGATGCGGTCGCCCACAAACGACGCCGCGCGATAAACGCCGCCGCCGAAGTCGCGATAGTCGGCGACGTCCTCGCCGGCAACGCCACCGAGCCAGGCCGGCCAGCGCGACAGATCCGCATTGTCGGCGAAGAGATAGCCGAAGCCGCCCGTGACAGTGACGCGGGTCCACATCAGATTCGGCGGCAGCTCCAGCTGCTTGCGCGACAACGCAAAGCCGCGGAAGACGTATTCATAAGGCACGATCGCAGCTGGTGTCGCCTTGGACTCCGGCTGTCCCGAGAACGGATCGGTGAACGGTGCAACCAGCGCCCCGACGCGACCGTGCGAGGCGTTCATCGCACTCCAGTGGATTGGCGCGAACAGCGTGCCGCGCTGCTGCCGGTCGCTGACGACGGCCTTCAGAATGCACTGGCCATAGTCGCTCGTGATGCGGGCATAGCCGTCGTGGACGATGTTGTATTTGTTGGCGTCGTCGGGATGAATCTCGACGAACGGCTCGGGCCGATGCGCACCGAGCCGCTGGCTGAGGCCCGTACGGGTCATGGTGTGCCACTGGTCGCGGATGCGCCCGGTATTGAGCCGCAGCGGCCGCGACGGCCCGGTCTCGCCGCGCAGCGCCGGCACCTCCGTCGCGACGAAGCGACCCTTGCCGTCATTGGTGAAGAAGCCGCCAGCCGCGAAAAACCGCTCGCCGGGCGCCTCGCCTTCGCGCGCAGGCCACTGCACGGGCTTCAAGGCGTCGAAGCCCTCGTCGGATAGCGAGGTCAGCGCGCCGATGTCGAAATCGCGGCTGCCATCGTTCTCGAACGCCGAGAGCGCGGCGTGCTCGCGAAAGATGTCGGCAACGGATTTGTAATTAAAACTGTCGCCGAAGCCGAGGCGTTTTGCGGTTTCGCTCAGGATCCACCAGTCCGGCCGCGCCTCGCCTGGCGCCGGCAGGAACGAGCGCTGGCGCGAGATACGGCGCTCGGAATTGGTCACGGTGCCCGACTTCTCGCCCCAGGCGAGCGCGGGCAGCAGCACGTGCGGTGCGGCCTCGACGGTGTCGTTGGAGAGCACGTTCTCGGACACCACGAACAGCTCGAGCTTCTTCAGCGCCTCGCGCACGAAGTCGGCATCGGGCAGCGAGACCGCGGGGTTGGTGCCCATCACCCACAGGGCCTTGACCTCGCCGCGGTTGATGGCTTCGAACAGCTGCACCGCCTTCAACCCTTCATGGGTGGCAATGCGCGGCGCCTTCCAGAACCGCCGCACGCGATCGATGTCCGGCGGCGTGAAGTTCATGTGCGCGGCGAGCTGGTTGGCGAGGCCGCCGACCTCGCGACCACCCATCGCGTTGGGCTGGCCGGTGAGCGAGAACGGCGAGGCACCGGGCTTGCCGATGCGGCCCGTGGCAAGATGGCAGTTCAGGATCGCGTTGACCTTGTCGGTGCCCTGCGCCGACTGGTTGACGCCTTGCGAGTACAGCGTGACGACGCGGGGCGTGTCACGGAACATCTTGAAGAAGGTAGCAACGTCCGGCTCGGAAAGGCCGGTCGCCAGTGCGGTCGCGGTGACGCCGCCGGCGATGCTGCGTGCGCGCGCCAGCGCGTCGTCAAAGCCCGACGTGTTTTGCGCGATATAGTCCTGATCGAGCGCACCATTGTCGGCGAGGTGAACGAACAGGCCGGAGAACAGCGCCGTGTCGGTGCCGGGCTTGAGGCCCAGGAACAGATCGACGTCGGTCGCGGTGTCGGTGCGGCGCGGATCGATCACGATCATGCGGGCGCCGCGCTCCTGCCTGTTCTTCAGCATGCGCTGGAACAGCACGGGATGGCACCAGGCGGCATTCGAGCCGACGAAGACGAGCAGATCAGCCTGATCGAGATCCTCGTAGCAGCCGGGCACGGTGTCGGCGCCGAAGGCGCGACGGTGACCGGCGACCGAAGACGACATGCAGAGCCGCGAATTGGTGTCGACGTTGGCGGTGCCGACAAAGCCCTTCATCAGCTTGTTGGCGACGTAATAATCCTCGGTCAGCAATTGGCCCGAGAGATAGAATGCGACCGCGTCGGCGCCGTCGCGCGCGACGATGTGCTGCATGCGGTGAGCGACGTGATCGAGCGCATCGCTCCAGGCCACGCGTTCGAGCACGCCCTTGCAGCGGATCATCGGATAGAGCAGCCGGCTTTCCAGCCCGACGGTCTCGCCGAGCGCCGAACCCTTGGAGCACAGCCGGCCGAAATTGGCAGGATGATCGGGATCGCCCGCGATCGCCGCGCCGCCCTTGCCGTCCGGCGTGGCCAGCACGCCGCAGCCGACGCCGCAATACGGACAGGTCGTCTTGGTGGCGCGGAGCGTGGGATCGATCGCCGTCATATCAAGCCGCCTCTATCAAGCCGCCTTGGAGGGACGCGCGAGCGCGCGGCCGAACATCATGTCTGCGCGGATCGCCGCCACCTTTTCGCGATTGCGGATCAGTTCGAGATACCAGAGCGCATCGACGGTATCGCCGATCAGCAGGGCGCCGGTCAGCCGGCCCTCGGCGATCACGAGCTTCTTGTAGGTGCCACGCCTGCGGTCTGACAGCACGAGGCTCTCGCTGCCCTCCCCGCCCATGAAGTCGCCGGCGGAGAACACGCTGACGCCCGACACCTTCAAATTGGTCGAGACCACGCTGCCCTGATAGGCCGCGGGACGGCCGGAGAGATGCCGCGCCAGCACGCGCGCCTGCTCGTAGGCAGGCTCGACGAGGCCGTAGCAGGTGCCGCGATGCTCGGCGCATTCGCCGAGCGCGTAGATATCGGGTGACGCCGTCTGCATCTCGTCGTTGACGACGATGCCGCGGTTGACTGCGATGCCGGCGTCTTTTGCGAGCGCAATGTTGGGCCTGATGCCGGCGGCGAAGATCACCGCATCGGCCTCGATGCGGCTGCCGTCGGCAAGCTCGACCGCTTCGACATGGCCCTCGCCGTGAATGCGGGCTGTGGATGCATTGAGCAGGATGCGAATGCCCTTGCGCTCGACCAGCGTCTTGAGCAGGTCGGCGGCGGGGGCATCGAGCTGGCGCTCCATCAGCCGGTCCATCAGGTGCAGCAGCGTCACGGGCGCTCCGGCCTTGGCGAGGCCGTAAGCCGCTTCGAGTCCGAGCAGACCACCGCCGACCACGACGACGCGTTTCTTAGCCGCGGCAAGGGTCAGCAGCAGATCGACGTCCCGGGTGTCGCGAAAGGTGTGCACGCCGGCGAGATCGGCGCCGGGCACGTTGAGCCGCAGCGGCGTCGAGCCGACGGCGAGCACGAGCTTGGAATATTCCATGCTCTCTTCGCCCTCGATCTTGAGCTCGCGTCGGCCGGTGTCGATCTCGGTGACGCGATAGCCGTAGCGCACCGTGACGCCGCGATGGCGCCACCAGTCGGCAGGCCGCAGTTCGATCTCGTGCGAGCCGGTCTCCCCGGCCAGCACGGAGGAGAGCAGAACGCGGTTGTAAGCGAGCCGCGGCTCTTCGCCGATCACGGCGACCGCGTAGCGGCCGAGCGAGGTCTTGGCGAGCTCGTCGACCAGACGCGCGGCCGCCATACCGTTACCGACGATGACCAGCGGTTCGCTCACAACGCATCTCCTATTCGGCGGCCTGCGGCTGTGCGCCGTAGGCCTCGGAAATCATGTAGCCGGACAACACGCCGTAGGCGTCAGTCCAGGCGGTAGCGAGTTCGGGCGTCCAGGCTTCGCCGAGGCCCTTCTCCAAGGTCCACAGCAAGGTCGCGCCGACCACGGGGTAGTGCTCGGCCTTGGCGCCGTAGGCGACGTGACGCTTCGCAAGCGCCGAGGCCGCGGGAAGAATCGAGTCCAGGTTCGACAGACCGCCGACGACGGCAGCGAGCATGCCCATCAGCTTCTTGCGCTGCTCGGTCATGTCCTCGGGAAACATCGCGCGCACGGATGGCGCGACCTCGAACAGGCGATCGTAGAACAGCACCGCGGCTTGCGCGGAAATCGGCGCGACCTTGGCAAAGCTCTGTTGGACGAGGGTGATCTGTTCTGGCGTCATGATGTTCTCCTGCCTGTTGGGTTTGCCTTGGTGCGCGCCATTGCGAACCAGGTTCATTGTCAAACTGTCGGGCAATGCTTCTCCCCGCGTACGGGGAGAAGCGAGATTCGTACCAAGTATTAGACACGCGCGCCGGCGAGGGTTGACGCGCCTTCGCCCTGCGGGCTGCGACGCAGATAGAACCACCAGGTCAGCGCGAGACAGGAGGCGTAGAAGCCGAGATAGATCGCGAGCGCGAGCTGCGGCCCACCGGTCAGCGCGATCGACTTGCCGAACCCGGTCGGGATCAGATAGCCGCCAACGGCGCCGACCGCGCCGATGAAGCCGACCGCAGCACCGCTCTCGATGCTCGCCGTCTTCAAGGCGGCCGCGCGCTCCGCATCGCCCTTGCCGCGCACCCTGAACAAATTCTGCTCGCGGAAGATCGAGGGGATCATGCGGTAGGTCGAGCCGTTGCCGATGCCCGTCGTCACGAACAGGACCAGGAACATCGACAGGAAGCCGATGAAATCCTTGTGCCCGACGAAGTAGAGCACGCCGATCGTCGCGCCTGCCATCACGATGAAATTCCAGAACGTGATCACCGAGCCGCCGATCCTGTCGGCAAGCCAACCGCCGAGCGGCCGCGACAGCGAACCGACCAGCGGCCCCAGGAACGCGATCGCGATCGTGACTTGCGGGAACTGAGTCTTGATCAGCAGCGGAAATGCAGCCGAGTAGCCGATGAAGGAGCCGAACGTGCCGATATAGAGATACGCCATGATCCAGGTGTGCTTGCGCTTGACCACGGCGAGCTGGTTCTTGATCGACGACTTGGCCGTGGTCAGATTGTTCATGAAGAACACTGCGCCGAAGACCGCGATCGCGATCGGCAGCACCCACATCAGACCGGCGTTTTGCAGGAAAACACCGTCGACAGGGGTTGCCTGGAACAGGTTGATGACGGCGAGCGTCATCAGGATCGGGGTCAAGAGCTGCACGCTGGAGACGCCGATATTGCCACCGGCCGCATTCAGTCCCAGCGCCCACCCCTTCATCCGGTCGGGGAAGAAGAACGAGATGTTGGTCATGCTGGAGGCAAAATTGCCGCCGCCGAGACCGGCGGTCGAGGCAATCAGCAGCATCAGCCAGAACGGCGTATCGGGCTGGCCGACGAAATAGGCCAGCGAGAGCGTCGGAATGAACAGGATCGCCGCACTGAAGATGGTCCAGTTGCGGCCGCCGAACGTCGTCACCGCAAAAGTGTAGGGAAAGCGCATCAACGCGCCGATCAGCCCGGGCACCGCGACGAGCTGGAACAGCTGGTCGGTGGTGTAGTGGAAGCCCGCCTGCGGCAGCTTGGTAGTGACGATGCTCCAGATCAGCCAGACCGAGAAGCCGATATGCTCGGCCACGATCGACCAGATCAGGTTGCGTCGGGCGATCGTCTTGCCGCCCGCATTCCAGAACGCCTCATCTTCGGGGCGCCAGTCTGAAATCCAAGTTGGATTCTTCGTCATTGAGTATCCCTTCCAGGCTCACCGCTGCGTCGTTGCAGGCTCAGCCTCCGGCCACGGAGGCGCGTTCCGAGGCTTCACCCCCGGTGGCGAGTTACGATGCTGATTGATGATGTTGAGGGACGTCGTCGTTGGCGTCGCAATTGGTGCTTCAATTTCCGTGCCAACTGCGCGCATTCCGGAAACGCTGGAAATTCAGGAGCTTGTTCGGAGTGCTCCGATTTTTCGCAGGACTATTCCGCACGCAAATTTTGCGATTCGCTCAATCCCTGTGCGACGCACAAGGATTGAGCTTGATGCAACCGATTTGAACGTGCATGCGCGCCTGCTCACGCCGCTTCCGGATTGACCGCTGGTTTCGGCGGCGCCTTCGACACGGCTCCATGCTCGTAAGCTTCGAGAAAATCGAGCAACTCGCGGCGATATCGGTAGTAATTGGGGTGCTCGAGCAGAGCCTTTCGCGTGCGCGGCCGAGGGATGTCGACCTCCATGATGTGACCGATCCGGGCGTACGGTCCGTTGGTCATCATCACCACGCGGTCGGCAAGCAGGATCGCCTCGTCGACATCATGGGTCACGCACATCGCCGTCACTTGCGTGCGCTTCCAGACCTCCATCAGTACCTCCTGGAGGTCCCAGCGGGTGAGGCTGTCCAGCATGCCGAACGGCTCGTCCAGCAACAGCAATTTTGGCGACAGCGCGAAGGCACGCGCGATGCCGACTCGTTGGCGCATGCCGTTCGACATTGCCGCAGCCGACTTGTCGAAAGAATCCGCAAGCCCCACCCGCTCGAGGTAATAGTCGACGATCTCGTCGCGCTGTCGCCGCGTAGCGTGCGGATAGACGCGGTCGACACCGAGCGCAACGTTCTCGCGTGCCGTCAGCCAGGGAAACAATGAAGGTGCCTGGAATACGACCGCACGGTCGGGACCGGCCGTCGTTACCTCGCGGCCGTCGAGAATGATGCCCCCGAGGGAGACCTCGTTGAGACCTGCAGTCATCGACAGCACCGTCGACTTGCCGCAGCCGGAATGACCGATCACCGTGATGAACTCGCCCTTGCGAACCTTGAGGTCGAAGTTCTCCACGATGGTCAGCGGCCCCGTCGGCGTCGGATAGACCTTCGAGAGCTGGGAGAATTCGAGATAACGATCTGTGTTGAAGGTCACCGTAGCAGCCGCTTTCTGATAGGCCGTCGGCGGCTTGTCCATCTGCGTGATGGGTATGACGTTGGGCAGGGTACGAACCGTCGCATCGGCTTCGGCCGAGCGCTCTTTCGCGACGTCAAGGAGATAGCCGGTGACGGCCTGCCGCAGCCGCTTGAAATGCGGATCCTCGTTGATCGAGGACCGGTCGCGCGGGCGCGGGATGTCGACTTTGAACTGCTGCCCGAGCGTCGCGTTCGGGCCCGGCAACAACGGAATGATGCGATCGGCGAGCAGGATCGCTTCGTCGACGTCATTGGTAACCAGCACCACGGTGCGCTTGTCGCGCGACCAGATGTCGACGATCTCGTCCTGGAGCTTGGCGCGGGTCAACGCGTCGAGTGCCGATAGCGGCTCGTCGAGCAGCAAGATCTCGGGGCTAGTTGCAAGCGCACGGGCAACGGCGACGCGCTGGCGCATGCCACCGGACAGCTCGGCCGGCAGGCGGGTCGCCGCGTGCGACAGCCCGACCATGTCTATGTAGCGGTCGACGCGGCCGGCGCGCTGAGTCTTGCTTTCACGGGCAAACACCTGATCGACAGCGAGAGCGATGTTGCCGCGTACCGTCAACCACGGCATCAGCGAGTACGACTGAAAGACGATGCCGCGGTCCGGGCCGGGCCCCGCGACCGGTTTGCCCTTGAGCGTGATCTCGCCGGCATCCGGCTGCACCAGCCCGGCGATCGCCGAGATCAGAGTCGTCTTGCCGCTGCCCGAGAAGCCCACGATGGCGATGAACTCGCCCTCGGCAACCTCAAGATTGACATTCGACAGCACGTCGGTGCGCTTGGCGCCGGTACCGTAGCCCTTGCGGAGCCCCTTCAGCGACAGGAACGACATCAGGGCCTCAGCGCTGGCTGGAAAAGGTGAAAGCGGACTGGAGCGCGTACATCACGCGATCGAGCAGAAAGCCGATGATTCCGATCGTCAGCACAGCCAGGATGATCCGGGCCAGCGACTGCGACGAGCCGTTCTGAAACTCGTCCCAGACGAATTTCCCAAGGCCTGGATTCTGCGCGAGCATTTCCGCCGCGATCAGCACCATCCAGCCCACGCCGAGAGAGAGTCTCAATCCGGTGAAGATCAGTGGCAGCGAACTTGGCAGGACCAGCTTGGTGACGGTGCGCCATGTCGGCAGCTGCAGGACGCGGCCGACGTTGAGCAGGTCCTTGTCGATCGAAGCCACTCCAAGCGCAGTGTTTATCAACGTCGGCCACAATGAACACAGCGTCACCGTGATGGCGGAGATGACCAGCGACTTCGGTAGCAATTCCGACGGGTTCACATAAAGCGCCGAGACCACCATGGTCACGATCGGGAGCCACGCAAGCGGCGATACCGGCTTGAATATCTGGATCAGCGGGTTGAGAGCACTGTTCATGGTCCGGGAGAGGCCGCACAGGATACCGAGCGGCACGGCAACAAGCGTCGCCACGGCAAAGCCGAGCGCCACCGTCATCAGACTGGTTAGTATTTGGTCGAAATAAGTTGGCTTGCCTGCATAGCCACGATGCCGGACATCCTCGGGATGACCGTCAGCGACGACTTTGGCGTTACGTTGATCTTGGCGTTCGTAGAAAGCCGCCCGCTTGGCGCGTTCGGCCAGATGGTCGGCGTACAGGTTTCCGGCCTGCGTCCAGACCTCGGCGGGCCCCGGGATGGCGCCGAGCGACGTCTTGACCCGCGGCGCTGCCCAGGCCCATGCCAGAAGGAAGACTCCGATGCCAATCAGCGGCACCAGCAATCCCTGGCGTAGCTCCTTCAACTGCGGCTTGACGCTGTCGCCGGCCGCAATACGGGCCAGTGGCACGAGCCATCCCAATCCGAGGATGTTGAGATAAATCGCTGCTGCATTGATGCGCGCAAACACCCGCTCCCGGCGGGCACGCTTGCGCTCCTCTGCGCTGAGGTCGATGTAGTCGGTAACCGCTGCCATAGTCTTATCCCTCGGCGTTCATCGCCCGACTTCGAGTGAGGAGACCGGGCCGGCCTGACGGCGGCCCGGCTCATGCGCGTCAGCCGTCGATGACCTTGGCACCGTCGATCTTCTGCTTGCCCTTTAGACCGATCTTCAGGCTATCGATGTAGGCGTTGGGCTTGCGACCATCGTAAGTGACGCCATCGATGAATTCCGAGGTCGGCGCACGATAACCCTCGCTCTCCCAAGGGAAGTCGTCCTTGTTCGCTTTGCCGTCGGCGATCAGAAGCTTGGCCGCGGAAAGATAGATATCCGGACGATACACGCTCTTGGCCGTCGCCTCGTACCAGGCGTCGTCCCTGGCCTCCGCGATCTGCCCCCAGCGGCGCATCTGCGTCAGATACCAGACCGCGTCGGAATAGTAGGGATAGGTCGCGAAATAGCGGAAGAACACGTTGAAGTCCGGGATGGAGCGCTTGTCGCCTTTCTCGTATTCGAAAGTGCCGGTCATCGAGTTGGCGATGACTGCCTTGTCGGCGCCGACATACTCGGGCTTCGACAACAGCTCAACGGCCTTGGCGCGATTGGCGTTGGCATTCTCGTCCAGCCACATCGCGGCGCGGATCAGCGCTTTGGTCAGGGCCAGCACGGTGTTTGGATTCTTGTCGGCAAAGGCCGCGGTGATGCCGAACACCTTCTCCGGATTGTTCTTCCATATCTCATAGTCGGTGATCACGGGCACGCCGATGCCCTTGAACACCGCGGCCTGGTTCCAGGGCTCGCCGACGCAGTAGCCGTTGATGGTGCCGGCTTCGAGCGTCGCTGGCATCTGTGGCGGCGGCGTCACCGACAGCAGCGCTTCGGCCCCGACCGTTCCGGTCACGTCGCCGGACGAATAATAGCCGGGGTTGATGCCGCCCGAAGCGAGCCAGTAGCGCAGCTCGTAATTATGGGTAGACACCGGGAAGACCATGCCCATCTTGAAAGACTTGCCGTCGGCCTTCAGCTTCTCGATCGCCGGACGCAACGTATCGGCCTTGATCGGATGCACGAGCTTGCCGCTCGCATCCTTCGGGATGTTCGGCTTCATCATCGCGAATATCTCGTTCGAGACCGTGATGGCGTTTCCATTGAGGTCCATCGAGAACGGCGTGATGATGTGCGCCTTCGTGCCAAAGCCGATCGTGGCCGCCAATGGCTGGCCCGCCAGCATGTGCGCGCCGTCCAGCTCGCCACTGATGACGCGGTCCAACAGAACTTTCCAGTTGGCCTGCGCCTCCAGCGTAACGAACAGACCTTCGTCCTCGAAATACCCGTTCTCCTTGGCAACTGCGAGCGGCGCCATGTCGGTGAGCTTGATGAAGCCGAGCTTCAATTCTTCCTTCTCGGGTTTGAGCGCGGCGGCGCGGACGCCGCCGGGAGCGACCGCAAACGCCGCGGCGATGGTGCCTGCGGCGAGGAACGTGCGGCGGTCCAGGAGCATGAGCGCGTTCGCGCTGGCTCCGCCAAGATGGTGGCCGCGACGACCGCTGCGCGAGGACTGATCAATTGGCTTCGTCATTGAATGTGATGATCCTTTGTGACCGGAGCGACCATCCGCACATGCCGACCGCACGACGCGCACGGCGGCACGTCTCCGGGGAAGCCCCGGATGGCAGAAGTCACAATTCGGATGGAGATCTTCGAGGGACGGCATCGATGGCGTCGCGCATTCTCAAACAAGAAGCGTGCCAGAGCGAACAATTCGGCAATGCCAAGCAAAAACAAAGCGTTGCGCCGAAACGACCCTTTGGTGGCAAATCTCGGCGCGCTGTCAAATTCGGCGACCAGCCCAGTTCTTGTGCGTCGCACAAAAAATGGGCAGGCTGACTTTCGCACCTCTCGGACCCTTGGTCCATTGATGGTCCGCTCGTCACGGAAAGGCGCAAAACGCACCGTAACCGCGCCAGCAGTTGGCCACGATACGTGGCCTGTCATCTGGCACATGGATTGCTTGCACAGTAACCACTCAGTCAACGACGACTGCGGTCCGCCGACATGTTGAGGCCTCCAAAGGCTGAAACTCGGGGAGAGCAATATTGCTTCGCTGGGCCCATCGGGGCACAGTCGTCGTCACGCGATCCCAAGCGAGATTCCGAATTCCTTTGGTCCGCAGATTGCCGGTTCACCGGCTCGTGCGGAGGCAGCGTCTTGACAACGGTACCGTCCGAAACCGCCACGCTATTCTCACACGAGCAAAAGGAACCATTGATGTCGTATCTCGCGCCTTCGGAATTCGTCACCAAGATGGTGGATGCGGGCGAATCCAAGATCTTCATGTCCACCCGCGACACCATCATCCGCGCCTATATGGCCGGCGCCATCCTGGCGCTCGCGGCGTGGTTCGCCGTCACCATCAACGTGAACACGGGGCAGCCGCTGATCGGCGCGCTGCTGTTCCCCGTCGGATTCTCGATGCTCTATTTGTTGGGCTTCGACCTTTTGACCGGCGTGTTCGTGCTGGCGCCGCTGGCGCTGATCGACAAGCGCCCCGGCGTAACCTTCGGCGGCGTGCTGCGGAACTGGAGCCTCGTCTTCGTCGGCAATTTCGCAGGCGCCCTTACGGTGGCCTTCATGATGGCCTTCGTCACGACTTTCGGCTTCACGCAGGATCCGGACAAGGTCGGCACGGCGATCGGCAATATCGGCGAAGGCCGCACGCTCGGCTATGCCGCGCACGGCGCGGCCGGCATGGCGACGCTGTTCATCCGCGGCATGCTCTGCAACTGGATGGTCTCGACCGGCGTCGTCGGCGCCATGATCTCCACCTCGGTCCCCGGCAAGGTCATCGCGATGTGGATGCCGATCCTGGTGTTCTTCTACATGGTGTTCGAGCATTCCGTCGTGAACATGTTCCTGTTCCCGTCCGGCCTGATGCTGCACGCGAAATTCTCGATCATGGACTATTTGATCTGGAACGAGATCCCGACCGTGCTCGGCAATCTCGTCGGCGGCCTCGCCTTCACCGGCATGACCCTCTACGCCACGCACGTCCTGACCCAGCCGAAGCGCCAGGCGAGCAAGGCCTCGTCGCCCCGCATTGCGGCCTGATACGTCTCGACAGGAGAGCCTCGCCCGATCAGGGTGAGGCTCCCCTTTGCCGGTGATGACGATGACCCGCGGACTTCAGATCTCGGTCGGCCAGCATTCCGACAAGGGTCGCAAGCCCATCAACCAGGATTTTCACGGCGTCCTCGTTCCGGACGAGCCGATGCTCAGTCTGAAGGGCATTGCGGCGGTCCTCGCCGACGGCATCTCCAGCAGCACGGTGAGCCAGATCGCCAGCGAGTCGGCGGTCAAGAGCTTCCTGATGGACTATTACTGCACGTCGGAATCCTGGACGGTAAAGACCTCCGCCCGCCGCGTGCTCGACGCGACCAATTCCTGGCTCCACGCGCAGACGCGCAAGAGCCAATATGCCTATGACCGCGACAAGGGTTATGTCTGCACGCTGAGCGCCATGGTCATCAAGGCGACCACCGCGCACATCTTCCACGTCGGCGACTGTCGCGTCTACCGCGTGGCGGGCAAGGCGCTCGAGCAGCTGACCGACGATCACCGGATCATCGTGTCCTCGGAGCAGACTTATCTTGGCCGTGCGCTCGGCATCAATCCACAGCTCGAGATCGACTACCAGAATTTCGAGATCGAGACTGGCGACACGTTCCTGCTGGCGACCGACGGCGCCTATGAATTCGTCGACGCGCGTTTCGTCACCAGCGCGCTCAGCGAGCATGCAGCCGAGCTCGACGGGGCGGCGAAGGCGATCGTCGAGGAAGCCTACCGGCGCGGCAGCGACGACAACATCACCGTCCAGATACTCCGCATCGATGCGTTGCCGCAGCGTGAGCCGGCCGGGATCTTCAATCAGACCTCCCAGCTGCCGCTTCCCCCGCTGCCGGAGCCGCGGGCCATCTTCGACGGCTACAGGATCGTCCGCGAAATCCACGCCAGCAGCCGCAGCCATATCTACCTTGCCGTCGACGCGGTGACCGAGGAGCCGGTCGCGCTGAAGCTTCCGTCGATCGATCTGCGCGACAATGCCGCCTACCTGAAGCGCTTCCTGATGGAGGAGTGGATCGCGCGCCGGATCGACAGCCCGCACGTGCTGAAGCCGCTGTCACAGTCGAAACGGCGCGGCTATCTCTATGTCGCGACCGAATTCGTCGAAGGTCAGACCTTGCGGCAGTGGATGACGGACAATCCACGCCCCGATCTGGAAACCGTCCGCGGACTGGTCGAGCAGATCGCCGCGGGCCTGCGCGCCTTCCACCGCATGGAAATGCTGCATCAGGACCTGAGGCCCGACAACATCCTGATCGACAAGACCGGTACCGCGAAGATCATCGACTTCGGATCGGTCAAGGTGGCAGGCGTCGCGGAGGCCGCCCCGCTGGACGAGACCGATGAAATTCTCGGAACGGTCCAGTACACGGCGCCGGAATATTTTCTTGGGCAAGGCGGCTCGCCGCGCTCAGACATGTTTTCACTCGCCGTGATCTGCTACCAGATGCTGACGGGAAAGCTTCCCTACGGCACCCAAATCGCGAGGATCCGGCGCAAGGCGGACGTGCGGAGGCTCAAATATCGCCCGGCCGACGACGACAGCAACGTGCCTGCCTGGATCGACGGGGCGCTCAGACGTGCGCTCCATCCGGATCCCTACAAGCGGCACGAGGAACTGTCCGAATTCGTCTTCGAGCTTCGCACGCCCAATCCGGCCTATCTCGACACGCGGATTACGCCGCTTTTGGAACGCAGCCCGCTGATGTTCTGGAAATTGACCACGGCGGCGCTCGCCTGCGTCGTCGTGGTCCTGCTTGCGATGTTGCACGCGCGCTGATCAGGAGTGTAGCCACGCAAAGCGTCACCACGTGATGAGCGGAGAGCGATGCAGCGAGGTATCGGCGCGCACCTGATCGAGCACGAATGTCGCGACGTCTTCGCGCGCAATGCTGCCGCCATGGAAGCCCGAAAGATCCGTCAGGGCCCGGACCGAGCCGCGGCCGGGCTTGTTATTCAGGATCGAGGGGCGAACCAGGACCCAGTCCAGCCCGCTGTCCCTGACGATCGCTTCCTGTCGGTTCTTGTCGGCGTACACCTTCTTCAGGAGAAGCGGAAAGATCACATGGTCGGCGACAAAGCCGCCGTGCCCTGCACTGTCGCCGGCGCCCATTCCCGTGATGCAAACCAGCCGCGAGACCTGCTCGGCCTTCATCGCGCTCACGAGCGCGCGCGTCGCGGTCGAGAGAAGCGTCACCTCGCGGAACGGGCTTACCGGCGTACCCAGCGCACTGACCACGGCATCACGGCCTTTGAGGGCTTCGCGCAGGGCTGTTTCATCGCGGGCGTCTCCGACGATCAGCTTCGCCCCCGTGATGTCACGTGCCTTCTCGGCGGAACGCACCAGCACGGTGACGTCGTAGCCTCGCGCCACCGCCTGGTTGACGATCAGGCGACCGGTGGCACCGGTCGCTCCAAGCACCAATATCTTCGTTGCGCCTTCCGGATCCGCCGGAGAAGTGGCGGTTGAAGAGATCATGATAGCATTCCTCGTTGTCGTGATGGGGACGTGCCCGTGCCGTCAAGCAGTGGCCGCGATCTCGGAGACGAAGTCGCGGTAGGAGCGCAGCGGACGGCCCAACAGCGCTGTCAGCCGCTCGACGTCACCGGACTCGGGGACCATTCCTTCGGTGAGGAAACGCTCGCTCATCAGCCGCATGTCGTAGGCCATCCAGCTCGGCATGAACTGCCGGAGATTCTTCTCGAAGCCGGCGGTATCGTCCCCGGGATAGGCAATCGTGCGGCCCAGCACCTCCGACCAGACGGCGGCGGCTTTCGCGCCGGTCAGCGTATCGGGACCGACGAGATTGATGCGCGTGAGCGGAAGCGGCGCTGCGGCACGCTCACGACGGATGAGCTCGATGGCCGCGATCTCGCCGATGTCGCGCGCATCGATCATGGCGAGCCCCTTGCTGCCGATCGGCATCGGGTAGATGCCGTATCCGGTCACCACGTCCTTGATCGTGACGTCGTTGTTCATGAAGTACGCCGGGCGCAGGATTGTGGCGTCGAAGCCCATCTGCTCGATCATCCGCTCGACACCGAACTTGCCCGCGAAGTGCGGCACGTTCACGTAGCGATCGCTGTGGATCACCGAGAGGTATACGACCCGCTCGACGCCAGCCTCGCGAGCAACGTTGAGCGCGATCAGTGCCTGCGTGAATTCATCCGGCACCACTGCGTTGAGCAGGAACAGGGTCGAGACGCCTTTGAACGCGCTGCGGAGCGAATCGACGTCGAGCAGGTCGCCCTGCACGACCGTGACGCCTGCCGGAAGGTTTGCCTTGGCAGGCTCGCGGGCGAGAGCACGGACATCGGCGCCGCGCTTGACGAGCTGTTCGACGACATGGCGGCCGATGGTGCCGGTTGCGCCGGTAACGAGGATGGTCATGGGGATCACTCCGGGTTTGGGTCAGAAGACACCCCGGAAATTAGTGATCCACAAACGAACCGATAGCCGCTATATCTGGACATACTGTCTCACTGGTGGAACGATGGACCTGCTGGCACTCACCGATTTCAATCTCGTCGCCCGGCACGGCGGGTTCGGACGGGCCGCACGGGCCGCCGGCCGCCCGAAAGCCACCCTGTCCCGGCGGGTCGCCGAGCTGGAAGCGGCCCTCGACCTGCGCCTGTTCGAGCGTGGCGCGCGGGCCTTGAAACTCACGGAGGAAGGACGCGCCCTTTACGAGCGGACGGGGGCCCTGCTCACCGAGCTCGACGAGACGGCGGCAGCGATCGCTTCGGGTGGGGACAGTCCGCGGGGGCGCTTGCGGATCAGCGCGCCTATGCTGTTCTCGCAGACTGCGATGGGAAACCTCGCGGCCGGGTTCGCACGCAGATACCCGGAGGTCCGTCTCGAGGTCACGACGGAAGACCGCTCCGTCGACATGGTGGAGGAAGGGTACGACCTCGTCATTCGGGTCAATCCCGATCCGGATGACAGCCTTGTCGGACGAATCTTTCTGCGCGATAGGCTGGTGGTGGTGGCAAGCCCGAATCTGAAACGACCGCGGGACGGTATCGCTATGCCGGCTGTCATGCGCGGACCGGGCGACCAGCTGACCAGCTGGGAAGTCACGATGCCAAGCGGAAGGTCGCGCATCGCGATTGATCCGGTCCTTCGCCTGTCATCGCTCGTCATGGTCCGCGATGCGGTCCGGGCGGGCGTCGGCGCCGCACGCCTTCCGGTATCACTGGTCAGTCAAGACCTGGCTGCCGGCACGCTGGTGCTTTGGGGCGACATCGACGGACCGGAGATCGCATTGTGGACGCTCTATCCATCGCGCCGGCTGCTGAGCGCGCGCGTATCCGCCTTCCTCGACTTCATCAAGGAAGCCTTTCCAACGGGGGCACCTGACGAACTCGCGGCCTTTATCGGGCGCTGAAGTACGCCCGTCCGCGATGCGTCAGGCCGGCTCCGCCGCCTTCACTCCGAGCGGTTTCGGCGCCATGCCGCCGCCGGGCTTGAGATGGAATTCGTAACTCATCAGGTGCCACTGCCCGTTCGCCTTGGTGCCGTCGGGCATCTCCGGGTCGCTGCGCGGCTCGACCTTCGCGACGAGATCGTCCTTCACGCCGAACACCACGTCGGAATCCAGATATTTGTCGCCATCCATGAAGACGTGGGTGATCAGCGGCTCGTAGCCCTTGGCATTGACCAGGAAATGCACATGCGCCGGGCGCATCGGGTGGCGGTTGGTCTGCACGATCATCTCGCCGACCGGACCATCGGTCGGAATCGGGTAGCTGCACGGCAAGATGGTGCGGAAGAAGAAGCGGCCATCGCTATCGGTGATGAAGCGCGCCCGCGCCGAGGCGCCGACCTCGTCATAGTTCGGCTTCTGCGAGTCGTAGAAGCCATCATCGTCGGCATGCCAGACGTCGACGGGGACATTCGCGAGCGGCTTGCCATTGAGATCAGTAACACGGCTCTGCACGAACATCCGTTCTCCGGTTTGATTGTTCGGAGAGATGTCGGTGCCGTGCGCCGTCACCTTGTGCTCGCCGACATAGAACGGCCCGAGCACGGTGGTCTGGGTGGCGCCCTCGCGCTCGCGATGGTTGACCGCGTCGACCAGCATGGAGACGCCGAGCACGTCGGACAGGAGGATGAATTCCTGCCGGGTGTCCGTGCATTTCTGGCCGGTGCGGGTCAGGAAATCGATGGCGTATTCCCACTCCTCGAAGGTGAGGCCGGTCTTGCTCACGTAATCGTGCAGCGACTTCACCAGTTCCTGGAGCAGGAATTTCGCGCGCGGGTCAGGTGTCTGGTCAAAGCTCCGGACGACGGCTTCGGTGAGTTCGGTTTCGTTGAACTGGGTCATGGTGCGTTTGCCTGCGTTTTCTCATTGGCCCGTTGGGGATCTGTTGGGCTGCTTGGAGGCGTTCCAAGGTGAAGCCTACACCAAACAGCCGGCCGGCGTTAAGCGCGACCGGCTTGGAATGAGACCGCCTTTTCGGCTATCAACGTCGGACAAAACTGCCCGGAGGAACTGATGCTCGCCCCCACCCCCGCCTCGCCCGAATCCGTGGGCATGTCCAAGGCCGCGCTCGACCGCGTCGATGCGCATCTGAAGAGCCGGTACATCGATGCCGGCCGCTTCCCAGGCACGCATCTCCTGGTCTTTCGCCGTGGCAAGATAGCCCACAGCTCGGTGCAGGGTTTTGCCGACGTCGAGCGCAAGCTGCCGGTCAAGGACGACACCATCTACCGCATCTATTCCATGACCAAGCCGCTCACCAGCGTCGCCTTCATGATGCTGGTCGAGCAAGGCCTCGTCGCGATCGACGAGCCCGTCGCCAAGTACATTCCGGAATGGAAGGATCTCGGCGTGTTCGTCGCCGGCACTGCGCCGTCCTTCCTGACCCGTCCGCCGTCGCGGCCGATGCTGATCGTCGACCTGCTGCGCCACACCTCCGGCCTCACCTACGGCTTCCAGCAGCGTTCGAACGTCGACGCTGCCTATCGCGCTGAAAAGATCGGCGAGGTCGAGAAATCAGGCACGCTCCAGACCATGATCGAGAGCCTTGCGAAAATTCCGCTGGAGTTCTCGCCGGGCGAGGCCTGGAACTACTCCGTCTCGACCGACGTGCTCGGCTACCTCGTCGGCAAGATCTCCGGCATACCCTTCGAGCAGTTCCTGAAACAACGCATCCTCGATCCACTCGGCATGACCGACACTGATTTCCACGTGCCGGCTTCCAAGGCCCACCGGTTCGCCGCCTGTTACTCGGCCGACCCGGGTGGCGGCATGACCTTCCATGCCGGCCAGCGGCGCGAGGGCCTGACCCTGCAGGACGATCCAACCAAGAGCTCGTTCCTGTCGCCGCCGTCCTTGATCTCGGGTGGCGGCGGGCTGTGCTCGACGACGGCCGACTATCTCACCTTCTGCCGTGCGCTGCTCAATGGCGGCGAACTCGGCGGCGTCAGGTTGATCGGGCCGAAGACGCTGGCGCTGATGACGACCAACCACATTCCGGGCGGCCGCTTCCTCCCCGAGGTGTCGCGCTCGCTGTTCTCCGAAGCGACCTATAACGGCATTGGCTTCGGACTCGGCTTCGCCGTGACCATGCGCCCGGCCGAGACACTGGTCGCCGGCAGCCCCGGTGAATACAATTGGGGCGGCGCGGCCACGACGTCGTTCTGGATCGACCCGGCCGAAGAGCTGATCACCATTTTCATGACGCAGGTGCTGCCGTCGAGCGCCTACCCGCTCCGGCGCGAGCTGCGCAGCATGGTCTACGCCGCGATCACCGAGAGCAATCTGTAGGAAAATTGGACCGATCCCGCGGCATCAGAGCCGCGGGATCAACCCCTGCTCATTTCAACATCTCCGGCACGATCAGACGCGGCAGGAACAGCGACACGCTCGGCCAGACGATGACGGCCGCCAGCACGAGCAGCATCGGAATCAGCATGATCACCGTGTCCTTCAGGGCATAGCGCAGCCGCACCCCCGCGATCGAGCAGGCGATCATCAAGCACAGGCCATAAGGGGGCGTCACCAACCCGAAGGCCAGCGATATGATGGAGATGATCGCGAACTGGACCGGATGGAGGTCGACTGATTTCGCCAGGGGTTCGAGAACGGTGCCGACGATGATGATCGCCGGAATGGCGTCGAGGAAGCAGCCCACCACCAGAAAGCAGAGCGCGATGAAGAAGCCGGCCCCGATCGCGCCCATGCCCCAGGTCGAGACGTTGGCCAGCAGTTCCTGCGGAATCCTGTAGTAAGCCAGCAGCCAGCCGAACGCGCTCGCGGTGCCCACGCAGAACAGCGCGACGCCGGCCAGGCGCCCGGTGTCGAGCAAAGCCTTGTAGAGTTCGCGCGCGCCGGTTTCACGGTAGAAGAACGTCGACAGCGCCACGGAATAAAGCACCGCGACGCAGGCGGATTCGGTCGCGGTGAACCACCCCAGCAGGATGCCGCCGACGATGATGAACGGCGTCAGCAGCGCCGGTATCGAGCGCCAGATGGCGCAGCACATCTCCCTCCAGGTGTCCTTCGGATAGGTCGGGTAACCTCGTCGCACGGCATAGATATGCACTGTCGCCATCTGCGCGCCGGCGATCAGCAATCCCGGCACGATGCCCGCGAGATACATCGCAGCGATCGAGGTGGAGATCAGTCCACCCCACACGATCATCAGGATCGAGGGCGGGATGACGACGGCAAGGACGGCCGAGACCGCGGTGATGGCGATGGAGAACGAGAGGTCGTAACCCTCCTTGGTCTGGGCATCGATGAAGATCTTGGACTGGCTCGCCGCGTCCGCGGTGGAGGAGCCGGAGATGCCGGCAAAGAACACCGACAGCACCACGTTGATCTGCGCCAGCGACCCCGGCCAGTGTCCGACCATCGAGCGGGACAGCGCCACCAGCCGGTCGGTGATGCCGCCGATGCTCATCAGATTGGCGGTGAGCAGGAAGAACGGCACCGCCAGCAGGATGAACGAATTGTAGGCGTTGAAGGTTTCCTGCGCGAGCGTCATCAGCGACAGATGCGGCTCGATCAGCAGGATCGGCACGCAGGCAAGGCCAAGCGCGAAGGCGACCGGGACGCGTATGATGAGCAGGCCAACGAAAGTCCCGAACAGGACCATTGCGGCCTGTCCGGCAGAAAGAACATTGCCGCTCATTGATTTGCCCCAACCAGAATCCGCAACTCGTCGACAATCTGCTCACCGGCGAACACGATCCAGGTCACGCCGGCAACCGGCCAGGCGACGTGGATCAGCCAAAGCGGCAGATCGGCCAGCTCCGAAGTTCTGTTCCAGGCAAAGCGGGTGAACTCGATGCCGGCGGATACGAACACCAGCGCCAGCGCCAGCACGCCGAGCCGCGCGAGAATCCGCACCATGGCTTCGCTTCGGCGTGACAGGTCAGGCCAGACGTCGACTTCGAAATGCTGCGACTCCCTGATGCCGACCATGGCGCCGATCATGATCGTCCAGATGAACATGAACCGCGCCATCTCTTCGGTCCAGATGTAGGACGGAATCAAAGGCGTGTAGCGCGAGATGATCTGCAACGTGACCGGAATGACCAGAATGCCGACAGAGGCGGCGAGCAGGATTTCCAGCAATTTTGCGTAGGCCGTCGTTGCTCGGCGCCATGGCGACGGGTTCGGTGGCATCGATATTTCGGTCATTACGACTCCGGGGGATCACAATCACGCAATGGGGCAAGCCGTCCGGCTTGCCCCGACGTCCGGTCGCGTGGGCGGCGACAGTTCTCAGACGACGTTGATCTTCTCGAAAATGCCTTCCGCGCCGATTTCCTTGGCGTAGGTGGCCATCACGGGATCGGCGAGCTTCTTCATGGCGTCGCGCTCTTCGAAGGGAACGCGCTTGAGCTTGCCCGCCTTCTCCAGCGTGTCGAGCTTGACGACCTCCTCGCTCGACTCCAGCTGACGGCCGTAGTCGCCGGCCTCCTTGCCGGCTTTCATGATCGCGTCCTGCAACTCCTTCGGCAGGGTCTTCAGCGTCTTCACCGAGAAACAGATCGGCCGGATCGACACGGCGTGCTGGGTCAGGTTGAGATGCGGAGCCACTTCGTAGAACTTCATCGCCTCGACGCCGGCCGCCTCGTTCTCCCCGGCCGCTATCACGCCGTTCTGGATCGCGTTGTAGATTTCGTTATAGGCGATCACCGTCGGGCTCATGCCCACGGCCGCAAAGGTCTTAGACCAGATCGGCGCGCCCTGTACGCGCACCTTGAGTCCCCTAAGGTCGGCAAGATTCTTGAGCGGCTTGTTGGCGAAGATGTTGCGGATGCCACCGCCGGAATAGCCGATCAGAACGACCTCGGCCTTGGCCGCGACTTCGTCAGCGATCGGCGCCAGGATATTGGCTTCGACGACCTTGTTCATGTGTTCGATGCCCTTGAACACGAAGGGCGCGTCGATGAACGGGGCCGCCTTGGCGAAGGTCGACATGTGAGCCGGCGAGACGATGCCGTAATCGACGGCTTTGCCCTGCGACATGTACTCGAAATACTGCTTTTCGAGGCCGAGCGAGGAGTTCCTGTGCAGCGTGAAGTTGACGGGCTTGCCGTAATACTTCTTCACCAGCTCTTCGAACCGGAGCAATGCCCGGTTGAAGGCGTGGTCGTCGTTGAACTGGACCGCGCCGTTCAGCGTGATCGGCGACTGTGCCCTGAGGATCGACGGCATGCCAATCGCAGCCGCCGCAGTGGTCGCGCCGAGCCCAGCGAGAAATGATCTTCGCTTCATCGTCTCCCCTCCCTTTGATGCTCCGGCCCTGTCGCCGGGCCGTGAGCGCAGCCGGTATGCGGCTTGCGAGTGGGAAGCGTATGAAAAACGTCGGCGGGACGGAAGTCATTTCGTGTGCGCGGGAGATCCTCTTCGTCGCAGGGCGCCCCTTTCGCGAACTGCTGCACTGCAACTTGCGCTCCTGGCGACGCGTGGCGGGCCGAGGGGCGCCCCCCTCCTCTCGTAGCAGACGGCTTGCGGACCTGTGCGCTGCACGCGCAGACCCGCTCGCCTTCTACTGTGCTTTAATGCAAATGGCCGATCAGATAGATGCCGCCGCCGATCACCAGTACGGCCGGCACGGCCCAGAGAATCAGAACTGGCATTTGTCATCCTCCTCAGTTGGACGTGCAGACCTTGACGGTCTTCATGCCGCTTTCAGCCTCGGTGCGCGACTTGTAGATCGTGCCCGACGGGCTCACGACGGTCATGGACGTGTCAGTCGGCTTCTTGTCGACGATCGTGCATTTCTTGGTCTTGACGTCCTGCACGACGTAGAACTCGTCGGCGGCGAATGCCGGCAGGGATATTGCGGCAAGCATCAGTGCTGCAGTTACTATCTTCAACTTCATTAGTCGTCCTCCTCCAGAACCCGAGCCGTTTAGCCCGGTGAGCTACAAACGGGAAAAAGCGGCAATTGGTTCCCAGTGCCGGGAACGCTGTCGGCGATGAGGGGTTGTTGCGGCGCATATTCAAACGAGGAGAACGAGATGAAGAAGTTGTTCCTGCTTTCCGCCGCCGCGGTCCTGATTTCGACCGGTGCTTTCGCGCAATCGACCGTCGTGACGACGACCGGGACGGGCCACGCGGCGGCCGTTCAGATCGAGCCGCAATACCGAACCAAGATCAAATCCTACGTCACCGAGCACCGCGTCCGCCCGGTGACGACGAAGGAAAAGATCGTTGTCGGTGCGGCGGTGCCGAGCGACGTCGAACTCGAGGCCGTTCCGGCAGACTGGGGTCCGTCGCTGACCAAGTATCGCTACGTCTACTCCGGCGATCGCGTGATGCTCGTCGATCCTGGTTCGCGCACGGTCGTCCAGGAAATTGATTGATCCAGGCGTACGGGGGCCGCTGAAGGCGGCCTCCCTCTCTGGGAGTTGAAATTATGAAATCGTATCGAGAGGCCCGGATCGCCGGGCTCAGCCTGGCGGCCGTGTACGCCATGTGTCTCCTACTGACCGCAATCAGCATGAGCTGAGGCGGCGCCGCGGACGGCACTGCAAAATCTCGTCCCTGGGCGGCTCGTCCGGACGCGAAAAATTATGGCGCAGCGCAAGTCCCGCCCCTATGGTCTCCCAAAATCATAAATCCGGCGCTCCCCTGCGCTGGAACCGGGACGCCTGCGTTTGTCAAAGCTCACCCTGCCGGTCCGGCTCGCTCTTCTGGTGACGGGAACGATGTTGCCGCTGATCGTCTTCGCGGTCGGGATTGCCGTCTACAATTACAAGCAGGACCGCAACGACGCGACCCGCCGCGTGCTGGAGAACGTGCGCAGCATGCGCCTCGTGCTGGACTCCGAGGTGCAGCGGATGACCGGCGGCCTGCAAGTGCTTGCGCTGACAAATTCGCTGCGCGACGACGACTTCCAGAATTTTCGGCGCATCGCCCTCGGCTTCGTCGATCAGTACGGCAAGGGCGGCCTGGTGCTAATCTCCGATCGCAAGGGCCGACCGCTGTTCTCCTCCGCGACCGAGGACACCGCAAGCCTGGCGCCACGCGGTCATCTGGAGATCATCGAGAAGGTGTTTGCGACCAGGTCACCGCAATATTCCGATCTGTTCACCGGCGCGATCAACGGGCGGCCGGTGCTCACGGTCGAAGTTCCGGTGGTCCGCGACGGCGAAGTGATCTACGACCTCTGCTTCAGCCCGCCGGTCAGCATCTTTCAGGATTTGGTCGAGAAGCAACGGCCCGACCGGGATTGGACGGTTTCCCTGCTCGACACCAAGGCCATCGTGTTCGCGCGCACGCCGAACCCTACGGAGATCTTCGGCAAACGGGCTACCGGCGCACTATATGAGAGTATGTTGCGCACGCCGGAGGCCGCACTCTCGACCGTTTCACTCGACGGCGTCGCGTTGTCCACCGTCTATACGAGGTCGCGGCTGACCGGCTGGACCATCGTGGCCGGCGTCGCCGAGAGCTCGCTGATCGCTCCGCTCTGGCGCAACATCGCGATCACCAGCCTGATCGGCGGCATCCTGCTGCTGACCGGTCTGACCTTCGCGGTCAGGATGGCAACCACGATCGCGCGCGGCGAGATGCTGCACGATCTCCTGATCGATGAGCTCAACCATCGCGTCAAGAACACGCTCGCCTTGATGCAGGCAATCGCGGTGCAGACCTTCCGCAGCGCCAGCCGGGACGAGCGGGCAAAATTCGAGGGTCGGCTCGGCGCGCTGGCCGAGGCGCATAATTTGTTGAGCCAGGAGAAATGGGCGGGCTCCGAGCTGCGGGACGTGATCGCCCGCGCGCTCCAGCCGTTCCTGCTGAACAATCCAGAGCGCATCCGCATGGCCGGAGCCGCGGTGCCGCTGTCGCCGCGGCTCGCCGTGGTGCTGTCGATGATCGTGCACGAGATCGCCACCAACGCTGCGAAATACGGCGCCCTGTCCAACGAGACCGGCCGGGTGACGCTCGAGTGGGGGGTCATCGCCGACGCGCCGAAGCCGCGGCTGCGCCTGATCTGGACCGAGATCGGCGGACCGCCGGTGACGGCGCCGGTGCAACGCGGCTTCGGCTCACGCCTGATCGAGCGCAGCGCGCGCGACCAGCTCGGCGGCGAGGCAACGGTCGACTTCCTGCCGCGCGGCGTGGTCTGCACGGTGATTTGCGCGCTGGACGAGGTGCGATGAACGGAGGCCGGCAATGAAGATCACAAGGATTCGCACGCACATTCTCGAAGCAAAGCTGTCGCAGCCCTTCGCCTATTCGCGCGCCTGGTACGACACGCGCACCGCGATGCTGGTCGAGATCGAGACCGATAACGGCCTTGTCGGCTGGGGCGAATGCTACGGTCCGGCACGTATCACGGCCGCGGTGGTGCAGAGTATCGCGCCGTGGCTGATCGGCGAGGATCCGTTGCGCACCGACGTGCTGTGGCAGATGGTCTACGCGCGCTTGCGCGATCACGGCCAGAAGGGCGTCGTGATCCAGGGGATGAGCGGCATCGACATCGCATTGTGGGACATCAAGGGCAAGCATTTTGGCGTGCCCGCGCACCAGCTGCTCGGCGGCGCCGCGCGCAAGGAGGTTGCGGCCTATGCGACCGGTCTCTACCGGCGCAAGTCAGGCGATCCGCTCGAATATCTGCCGGAAGAAGCGGCCGGTTATGCCGCCGAGGGATTCCGCGCCGTGAAGCTGAAGGTCGGTTTCGGCATCGCGGAGGATGCCGCAGTCACCCGCGCGGTGCGCGAGGCGATCGGCCCCGATGTCGCGCTGATGGTCGATGCGAACCACGCCTATGACGCTGTAGCGGCGATCCGGCTCGGCCGCCTGATCGAGCGCCATGACATCGGATGGTTCGAGGAGCCGGTGCCGCCGGAGGACGTCGCGGGTTATCGCGCGGTGAAATCCGCGCTCACGATTCCGGTCGCCGGCGGCGAGTGCGAATTCACGCGCTTCGGCTTCCGTGAGCTGTTCGTCTCGCATGCGCTCGACATCGCCCAGCCCGACACCTGCGCGGCGGGTGGCTTGAGTGAATGCAAGAAGATCGCCGACATGAGCGAGGCGTTCGGCATCCGCTACAATCCGCACGTCTGGGGCACCGGGATTGCGATCGCCGCCTCGCTCCAGCTGCTCGCCGTGCTGCCCTCGCACACGCCGACTTCGCTGTCGTCGCTCGACCCGATGCTCGAGTTCGACCGCACCGAACATCCGATCCGGCAGGCGATTTTGAAGGAGCCGATCGAGCATGAGAGAGGCGTCGTGCGGGTGCCCGAGGGGCCGGGCCTCGGCATCGAGATCGACCGCGAGGCGCTGGCGCGGTTTGCGGCGGACGCCTAACCGATCGTCTGCAACGCCGGGAACGTCTCGAGCAGCCAGATGCTCACATTCGAGACCGCGCCGGTGAGAAATCCAATGCCGGTGATCACCATCAGAACGCCCATGGCGCGCTCGACATTGACGAGATGGCCCTTCATGCGCGCGAACAGGGTGGAAAACTGCTCGATCATGAGGGCGGCGATCAGGAAGGGAATGCCGAGGCCGGCCGAATAGACCGCGAGCAGGCCGGCGCCCCTGGTCACCGTCGCTTCGGCCGCGGCGACCGAGAGGATCGCGGCGAGGATCGGACCGATGCAGGGCGTCCAGCCAAAGGCAAAGGCCAGCCCCATCACATAAGCGCCCCAGAGGCCGACCGGCTTGGGCGCGGTCAAGCGTCCCTCGCGCATCAACAGGCCGATGCGCGTCAGGCCGAGGAAGTGGAGGCCCATGACGATGATGACGATGCCGGCGAGGATCGAGAGTTCGGCCGACCAGGCGCGGATCAGCCCGCCGATCAGCGAGGCGCTGGCGCCGAGCGCCACGAATACCGTGGAGAAGCCGAGCACGAACAGGAGCGCCGACATCATGATCGCGCGTTTGGAGGCCGATGCGGGCTCTTCGCTTTCGACATGCTCGATCGTCGCGCCCGTCAGATAGATCAGGTAGGGCGGGACCAGCGGCAGGACGCAAGGGGAGAGGAAGCTGACGAGGCCGGCAATCAGCGCCGCCGGGATCGAAACATTTTGCATGATGCAGTCGGAGCCATCTCAGGCGCCGGTGCGGCGCGCGGGGAATGCGCGCGGCCCGGAGCCGAACCGGCTCTGGTGTAGCCGATGTCAGCGAATGCGCAACAGAGGCGCACAAAACCAGGGCTCCTCCCGATGCCGTCTGTGATCACAGATGCGGCACCGGGACACGCACAAATCTCGCCAAAAAGCGAAACTCGGCGGCGCGGCTACTTCACCACGCGGAGCAGCGGACGCCGGGGCTGGTCCTGCGTCTGCTTGGAGGGGGGCTGCGGTTCGTTCGTGGCGGTCCGCAGCATTTCGTCGCACAGTGCCTTGAGATCGGCACTGTCAATTCCTTTGAGTTTCATCCTCACGTCCAGGATGACAATGGACAGCAGCTCGGCCGACTCGCGGCTGTTGCTCTCGTTCAGCACCCTGCGGCACTCTTCGAGCGTTTCCAGCACCGACTGCAACTGTTCGTCTGAATGCGACACGGCGTTCTTTCCGCTAATTCGGCCTGTGAGACGTGATTGTGACGACCTCTTTGGCCCCCATGAAGCATCGAGGATAACACGAGGCCGCTGCGCCCCCGTACATGATTTCAGTGTGTTTCTGCCTTGAAACCGCGGTTCCGGCGCGTATCGCGTCGCGCCGCCAGCCGTCCAAACGCTCAGGAGTAAAGCGCCCGATCGTAAAAAGCTCAGTCGTAAAACGCCTGGCGTGCTGCAATTGATCCATCGCGGAAGACGGCACCGGCTCTCGCGCAAGGACGTTCATTGCGGACAGCGCCGACGATCCCGTAGCCATGTCACGGCTCACAACGGAACTCACGCCACACCCCTCATACGGGCGATCATTTGCCCGTTTCCCAGCCTTGTTCCAGCGCTGGCAGCACCCGAATACCACCTTCGGCGTAGTAAGGATGACGTTCAAAACTCGTCGTTCCCCAACCCGCCGTGGTTGTGGTTTGCCCCAGATTCTGCCAGTTTAGCGACCCGAAGGGACTTGTATGCACTCCTTGGCGGAAAGGGGCGTTCCTCTGGAGGAACGCCCAAAGACAAACATCAGCGGCCTGTCGGACTGGGATGCAGCGCGCATTTTCCTGGAAGTTGTCCGATGCGGAAGTTTCCGCTCGGCGGCCGAGCGTCTGTCCCTGTCGATCAACGCCGTCCGCCGCCGGATCGATGATTTCGAACGCCAGACCGGCACCACCCTGTTCACCCGCGACGTCCACGGTACCCGTCTGACCGACGAAGGCGCGCTGGTGGTCTCCGCCGTCGAGCAAATGGAGGCAGCTGCCTTCGACGTGCTGCGCACCAGCGATTCGACGGCAAATGCCCTGTCCGGCGAGGTCCGCGTCGCCGTGACCGAGGGACTGGGCACATTCTGGCTCGCCCCCCGGCTGGTCGAATTCCAGCAGACCTATCCGAAGATCCTGGTCGATCTGCATTGCGCGATGCGTTCGGCCGACGTCTCCCGCCACGAGGCCGACGTCGCCATTCACCTGTCGCGGCCTTCGGCGCTCGACGTCAAGCTGGTGCGGCTCGGCCGCATGCATCTGATGTTCTGGGCCTCCGAGAAATACATTTCGAAGCATGGCGCGCCGCGCTCGGCAGCGGAGTTGATCAAGCACCGCCTGGTGCTGCAGTTCGCCGACCAGCTCGCCGCCAAGCAAACTTTCGAGAGCTTCTTCCCCGGCGTTCCGGAACGTGACCTTCTGGTCATGAAGACCAACGTCTCGAGCGCCAACTACTGGGCGGTCGCGAATGGCGCCGGAATAGGCGTGTTCCCGAGCTACGCCATTGCGCTTGGCGGGAAGTTGATTCCACTGGAGGTCGAGCTGAACAGACCGCTGGATATCTGGTTGTCCTACCATCCTGGTAGCGGCCGGATCCCGAGAGTGCGGCACATGATTGACTGGCTGATCGAAGCCTTCAATCCGGCGCGTTTCCCGTGGTTTAAGGAAGAGTTCGTGCACCCGCATGAATTCAAGGACGAGTATATGGGCGAACCCCTGACCCAGCTCTTCGGGGGGTTTTCAACCGAAGACCGATGAGAAAAAAGATGAAGACAGCGGCGAAGAGAATGAAGCAGCGCAGTGCCGGCAAGCCGGACATTGAGCTGGGCAAACGCATCCGTTTGCGGCGCGTCGAGATGAAGATCTCGCAGGCCGAGCTCGGCGAGAAGCTCGGCGTCAGCTTCCAGCAGGTTCAGAAATACGAGAAGGGCGTCAATCGCGTCGGCGCGGCTCGGCTTCAGCAGATCGCCACCTCGCTCGACGTGCCCGTGACCTTCTTCTATGACGGCGACAACAAGGCGCGTGAAGTCGAGAGCCTGCTCTTCCTGGACTCGGCCTTCAGCCTCCGCCTGCTGCGCGCCTACAGCAAGATCAAGGACCAGACGGTGCAGCGTCAGCTCGTCTCGCTGATGGAATCGATCGCAGCGAACGAAGCCTGAGCCGATCGGCGTTCGCGCCTTTCCGCCCGATGTTCAATCCGCCGCGTCACGGGGCGCGGCTGGATTGGACGAGACCCGGACGAGATATATCCGGCCCGCGCGCTCGCGCGGACTTCTCGGGGCGGCATGACCGCCCCTTTTTGTTGTCCATTTTTTCCGCCGTCGCCCGCGTTTTCGCGAACCCATTCCGGCCCTGTCGCGACCCAATCCAGAGACCGCCGTCCGACGTGCGGGGCTCGCGATGCGCCGTGCTTAAGGGACCCGCAACCGGGAGGCGCTAGCCTGCCGCCGATTTCTCGAATCAGCACGACGACCGGAATTGCCGACGCGAGCGCCTGTCCGGGCCTCGCTCTCAGGGGAAGATGGGACACATGTCGAAACGCCATGCGATGATCATTGCTGTCGGCATGCTTGCGAGCGCCTCCGCGCTTGCACAGACCGAGACCATTGGACAGGCCGGGTCCAAGCCGGCGACTGCGGCTGGCACGGTGCCGGCCACCGCCAATCCGGCCCACGCAGCCGCACCGAAAACTGCTGCGCCGGTGTCCGCTTCGACGGCAGAGAGCCGCTCGGCCGCGGCGCTCGCGCTGACGCACGAGCCGACCTATGACGAAGGCTCCGCCCAGCGCATCAAGGATGCGGCGCTGAGCTATTCCGATCTCGCCGTGCGCGGTGGCTGGCCGGCGATCCCGGCAGACGCCAAATTCGCGCCCGGCGCCCAGGGCGCCAATGACGATCTCCTGCGCAAGCGGCTGGTCGTCTCCGGCGATCTTTCCGCCGACAAGGCGAGCGGCGCCTTCGACCAGGATCTTGCCGACGCCGTGAAACGCTTCCAGGCCCGCCACGGCCTCGCGCCGACCGGAACGATGACCCCGCGTACGATCGCGGCGATGAACGTGCCGGTCCAGAAGCGCATCCGACAGTTGGAAGCTTCGCTGCAGCGGCTCGAGAACATGAATTTCGGCTTCGGCCAGCGCTATGTCGTGGTCAACATTCCCGCCGCCTTCGCCGAAGCGGTCGAGAACGACGTCGTGGTGCGGCGTTATCGCGTGATCGTCGGCAAGACCGAAAAGCCCTCGCCGACGCTGACGGCCCAGATCAGCAGCGTCGTCCTCAATCCGACCTGGACGGTGCCCTCCTCAATCGCCAAGACCGAGATCTCCGCGCATATGCGCAAGGATCCCACCTATCTGTCGCGCATGCACATGGAGGTGCTCGACGCCCACGACAATCCGATCGACCCGAATTCAGTCGACTGGTCGGGCACGCACACGCCGAATTTCACCGTGCGCCAGCACAACGGCACGTTCAACGCGCTCGGCGCGGTCAAGATCGACATGCCGAATTCCTATTCGGTCTACATGCACGACACCAACCAGCGCAATCTGTTCAGCGATGATTACCGCTTCGATTCCCATGGCTGCTCGCGCGTCGACAATGTGCGCGATCTCGCCGCCTGGCTGTTGAAGGACCAGCCGAAATGGAGCCGCGCCGCGATCGACGCAGAAATCGCCAGCGGCCAGCATCTCGACGTCGCCATGGTGAAGAAAGTGCCGGTGGCCTGGATCTATCTCACCGCATGGATGACCAAAGACCAGACCGTCCAGTTCCGCAACGACGTCTATAGCCAGGACGAGCAGCTGCTGGAGGCGACCGCCGAAGAGGCGGCCTTCTTCAGCAATGCCGGCAGCCATCCGCTGACCGCGCATATGACGAGATAGGTCGCGCCATGCAATCGCGGCACAGGCGGCTGCAAAGCCACGTCCGTTGTCGCGGTTGACCCTGGCCTCGCCCCGGCCGAACATTGCGCCTCGCCAACGAAAGCGAGCGCGATGTCCGACATGTCCAGCACGACCGAAATTCCCTACGCCGACGGCAAGATCCTCAAGCACACAGCCGGTGGCGTCGGCGTTATCACATTCAACAATCCCGACAAGCGCAACGCGATGTCGCTGGAGATGTGGGAGGGATTTGGCGAGGCGCTGACAGCCTTACGCGATGACGCTGCCGTGCGCGTGGTGATCCTGCGCGGCGCCGGCGGCAAGGCCTTCGTGTCCGGCGCCGACATCAGCCAGTTCGAGAAGACGCGCCACAACGCGGCCGCTTCCGAGGAATATGGCAAACGCAGCGCCGCCCAGCGCGCGCTGCTTGCCGATTATCCCAAGCCGACCATTGCCTGTATCCAGGGCTTTTGCCTCGGCGGCGGCATGCAGGTGGCGATGCTCGCCGACATCCGCATCGCCTCCCATGGCAGCCAGTTCGGCATTCCCGCGGCGAAGCTCGGCATCGCCTACGGATATGATGGATTAAAGCACCTGGTGTCGCTGGTCGGACCGTCCTGGGCCCGGCTCCTGATGTACACGGGCATGCGCATCGATTCCACCGAAGCGCTGCGCATCGGGTTGGTCGAGCGCGTGGTTCCCGAGGATCAGCTCTGGGGCGAGACCATGGGGACCGCCGAGACGATCTCGCAAAATGCGCCGCTCGCGATCAAGGCCGCCAAGCTCACCATCGCGCAAGTGCTGAAGGACGAAAGCGCGCGCGACATGGACGCGATCAAGGCGATCGGCAACGCCTGCATGGACAGCGTGGATTTTCGCGAGGGCCGGCAGGCTTTCATGGAAAAGCGCAAGCCGCAGTTCCAGGGACGGTGATTCCGTCGTCAGCGAGCAAAATGAAAACAATCCAGAGTGCCTCTGCCTGCTTCGTCGCCTGGCTCTTCGCGATGACGGCAGCCAACGTGAACATGCATTCAGGAAGATTAAATTCCCACGCCCCTGCAACACCATAGCAACCAGCTGATTTGCTGGAAGTTCTCTCGCCATCAAAAGAGGGAGATTGCGATGAAACTGAAATTTGCTGTTGTTGGTCTGGCTGCCCTGGGCGGCGCAGCGCTCATGTCAGGACAGGCACTCGCAGCGATGCCGAACGGCATTCCGCAGGCCGACCGTATCGCGAGCGGCCCGGCAGCCAACGTCGATCAGGTGCGCTGGGTCTGCAACCCCTGGGGTCGCTGCTTCTGGCGTCCGAACTATTATGGCGCCTACGGCTTTTACGGCGGCCCGCGACGCTTCTACGGCCCACGTCCGTGGGGCTGGGGCCACCGCCACCACTGGCGTCGCTGGTGAACTGCGAGGGGCCGCGAGGCCCCCTCTTGCTTGACTACAGCGCCGCGAGCACCGCCTTCGTGATGTCGGCCGTGCCATTGCTGCCACCGAATTCCATCGGCTTGAGGCCGCCGGCATAGACCTTGTCCACCGCACGCTCGATGGTCTCGCCGGCCTCGGCCGCGCCCTCGACGCCGTGCTTGTCGGCAAGCCAGTCCAGCATCATCGCCGCCGACAGGATCATCCCGGTGGGATTGGCTTTGCCCTGCCCCATGATGTCGGGCGCGGTGCCGTGGCACGGCTGGAACACGGCATACTTGTCGCCGATGTCCGCCGACGGCGCCATGCCGAGGCCGCCGATCAGGCTCGCGGTGATGTCGGAGACGATGTCGCCGAACATGTTCTCCATCACCATCACGTCGAAATCCCAGGGACGCTTCACCAGCATCGCCGAGCAGGCATCGACATAGAGCCGGTCGGTATTCACCTCCGGATGACGCTTGGCGATCTCGTCGAAGATACCGCGGAAGAACGCAAAGGCCTTGAACACGTTCGCCTTGTCGACGCAGGCCAGCGCACCGGGCTTGCCGCGCGCCTTGCGCCGCTCGGCGAGGCGAAACGAGAACTCGAACAGGCGCTCGGACGTCTTGCGCGTGATCACCATGGTCTCGCGCGCCTCCTCATGGGTGACGATGCCCTTGCCCATCGAGGCGAACAGGCCTTCGGTGGACTCCCTGATCACGACCAGATCGATGCCGCGCTGGTCGGCGCCGACGATCGGGCTCGGCACGCCCGGAATGAGCCGCGCCGGGCGCACACCGGCATAGAGATCGAAGATGAAGCGCAGCTCGATCTGCGGCGCGATCTCGGTATTGTCAGGGTAGCGCACCGACGGCAGACCGCAGGCGCCGAGCAGGATCGCGTCCGCCTCCTCGCACAGCTTGACGGTGGTATCAGGCATCGACTTGCCGGTGGCGAGATAATGGTTGGCGCCCGCCGGCGCCTCGGTGAAGCGGAAGCTCAAGCCGGATTTGGTCTCGATCTTGCGCAGGACTTCGATGGCCGGCGCCATGACTTCGGGACCGATACCGTCACCGGCGAGCACGGCAATGTGGAAGGCGTTATTTGCGGACATGGGAGTTCCTAAATGACGAAAGGTGTGGCCTCGTCATTGCGAGGAGCTCTTGCGACGAAGCAATCCAGACTGCGTCCGCGGAGGGATTTCTGGATTGCTTCGCTACGCTCGCAATGACGGAGGGTGGAGCGCTTGTTACGGCGTCAGCACCGTGCGACCAACCACCGCGCCCTGCTGCAACTGCACCAGCGCGTCGTTGGCCTTCGCGAGCGGCTGCCGCGTCACGGGGATCGGCGCTATGTTCTTCGCTCGCACCAGGTCGAGCAGCTCCTGCGTCTCGCGCAAATTGCCGACATAGCTGCCCTGGATCGTCACCGCCTTGATCGGAATCAGCGGCAGAGCCCAGGTCGCACCGCCGCCGAACAGGCCGACGATGACGAGCTTGCCGCCCTTGGTCAGGCAGTCGAAGCCGAGTTGCGTGGTGGCGGCGTTGCCGACGAGATCGAGCACCGCGCGGATGGGACCACCGGCTTTCTTGGCAAGCTGCTCCAGCGCGTCCGACGCCTTGGGATCGATGGTCGCGAGCGCGCCCGCTTGCTCCGCGGCTTCGCGCTTCTTCGCGTCGATGTCGACCATGATCGCGCCCTTGCCGCCCATCGCCTTGAGCAGCGACAGCGCCATCAGGCCAAGTCCGCCGGCACCGAACATCACGATCGGCGTGTCGAAGTGTTGCTCGAGCTTCTTCAGCGCGCTGTAGGTCGTGACGCCCGAGCAGGCGTAGGGTGCAGCCGACGCGGGATCGAGGCCTTTGAGATTGAGCAAATACCGCGGATGCGGCACCAGCATGTGGTCGGAATAACCACCGTCGCAATAGACGCCGAGCGAGCGCGGCGTCAGGCACATGTTCTCATCACCGGCGAGACAGGTCGGGCATTTGCCGCAACCGATCCAGGGATAGACCAGCCCGACATCGCCGATCTTCACGTCGCCCTGGTCCGACGACGTCACGTCCGGGCCGAAGGCGAGGACCTCGCCGACCGTCTCGTGCCCCATTGTCAGCGGCAAATTGATGCCGCGGTCCTTCAGCGAGAGCGGCTTGCGGCCGTGGCCGAGATCGTAGCCGCCTTCCCAGATGTGGAGGTCGCTATGGCAGACGCCGGCGGCCTTCACCTTGATCAGCACCTGCGTGCCGGACGGCTGCGGCGTTGCCTCGTCGAACTCCTGCAGCGGCGCCTTGAAATCGGCGACCTTGAAACTTTTCATCGGCGTCCTCCCGGATACTTTTCTTGTCGCCGCCACCATGGCATGGGCGGCAGGACGAGACAAACTCGGACCTGTCTAGTTTAGGCTGACGGATGATGGCAAGCCGGCCACGCGCACGGCCGCATTGCTTGCCGCAGCGTGGTATCCGTGAGACTTGCCGTCAGACTTGCCCTCAGCCTTGCACGGCTGTTTTGCCAGACGGAATTGGCGCATCGTCGGTGAGCCCGATCTCCGCGCGCAGTCCGTCCGTGTGCTCGCCAAGCACGGCCATCGTCTTGCCCGGTGTCGTATCGGCACCGGTCATCCGGAACGGCAGATTGAGGACCTGGAACGAGCCGCCTTCATCCTCGACAGACGAGAGGGCCTCACGGTGCGCGAGCTGCGGATCGGCCAGTGCTTCGGACACAGTGCGGTAGGCCGAGGCCGGCACGCCGGCCGTACCTAGCGCGACAAGACAGACATCGGTCGAGAGCTGCCGCGACCACGCCTCGACACCGTCCATCAAGTCGGCCCAATGGTCGCGACGCGCGGCATAGGTGGAGAAGCGCGGATCGGAGATCCATTCGGGACGGCCGATCACGCCCATCAGTCCCTGAAACGTCTTCTCGCTGGCAACCGTGATCATGACGTAACCGCTCGCCGTCTCGGTCGGCCCAAACATCGGGCGCGGCGGCGGCTTCACGGTGAACTGCGAGTTCTGCAACTCGATCAACGTCAGCGTCAGCATCGATTCCAGCATGGAAACGTCGATGTGCTGGCCGAGCCCAGTCAGGGTGCGCTGGTAGAGCGCCGACGCGATCGCGCCAAACCCGTAGGTGCCGGTGACGACGTCGGCATGGTAGATGCCGCAATAATCCGGGCGGCTGCGGCCGGGCTGGTAGGCGAGATGCGCCATGTCGTAGCCGGAGGCTGCATGGATCACCGGCGCATAGGCCGGCAGCTCGGCCGACGGGCCGCTCTGGCCGTAGCCGGAGATCGAGCAGTAGATCAGCTTCGGGTTGACGGCGCGCATTCTGTCATAGTCGAGCCGCAGCCGGTGCATCACGCCAGGGCGGAAGTTCTCGACCAGGATGTCGGCCGTCGCGGCCAGCCGGCGGACCGCCTCCTTGCCGTCCTCGGACTTGAGGTCGAGCACGACGCTCTTCTTGCCGACGTTGAGCTGGCCGAAAACGGTGCTGCAGCCCTTGCGCAGCGGCGGCCGGGTCCGCATCGTCTCGCCGCCGTCGGTCTCGATCTTGATGACCTCGGCGCCCATGTCGGCGAGCATCCGCGCACAATGGGGACCGGCGATGGTGGTCGAAAAATCCAGGACCCTGAGACCGGCGAAGGCCTTTGTCGTGGTCCCCTCATGCTTATCTGATAGCTGCATGCCTGCTTGCGTCCTTGAGTCACTTAGGAACTTATCGAAGTTCTCTGTCGTTGGTGCGCCGACCCTAGAGGGCGGCGGCTGAGTAGGAAAGTCTTTACCGAACAGACACGTCTCGCGGGCGGGCTTGGAATTCCAGGGCAACTGGACCCGTTCTTGCATAGCAGCAATCGGGCTCCGGCAGAGGGCAGCAGTTCTTGAGGGTCTTGTTCGTTACGACAGAAATGGACGACTTTGTCCGCGTCGGCGGACTTGGAGCCGTTTCCGCTGCACTCCCCCGAGCCCTCCGTCCTTTCGCCGACATCCGGGTCATGTTGCCCGGCTATCGCGACATCATCGAACAACTCACGCATATTCAGGTCGTTGGCCGCTGTCCGGCGTTCGCGGAGATGCCGGCCTGCTCGCTCGGCCGCGCCGCGACCAAGGACGGCCTGCCGGTCTATGTGCTGTTGTGTTCGCAACTCTACGACCGGCCCGGCAACCCCTATGGCGACGAGTCCGGGCGCGACTGGCCCGACAACGACATCCGTTTTGCGCGCTTTGCCTCGGCCGCCGCTGAGCTCGCGATGGGCACGCTGGACAAGGATTGGGCAGCAGACCTGATCCATGCCAATGACTGGCAGGCTTCGCTCGTGCCGGCCTACCTCGCCTGGCGCGGCTCCAAGCTGCCGTCGATCCTGACCATTCACAACCTCGCCTACCAGGGCCTCTTCCCGAAGGACTCGCTGCGGCGGATCGGCGCACCGGAGAGCTCCTTCCACATCGACGGCGTCGAGTTCTACGACCAGCTCTCCTTCCTCAAGGCCGGGCTAGTCTACGCCTCGCATCTCACCACGGTCAGTGGCACCTACGCGCGGGAGATCACCACGGATGAATTCGGCTGCGGTCTCGAAGGCCTGCTTCGAGTCCGCTCCGACGCGGCCGAGCTCACCGGCATTCTCAACGGCATCGACGAAAGCTGGGATCCCCGTTCCTGCGCTCAGCTTGCCCAACAGTTCGGCGCCGGCGACTGGGTCGGCAAGAAAGCCAACGCGGACTATGTGCGCAAGCAGTTCGGACTTGCGGTGTCGCGCGGTCCGATGTTCGGCATCGTCGCCCGGCTGGTGCACCAGAAGGGCATCGACCTCGTGCTGGCGGCGGCCGACGAGATCGTCGATGCCGGTGGGCAGATTGTGGTCACCGGTTCCGGCGAGCCGGCGCTCGAGCAGGCGCTGATCGACGCGCATCGCCGGCGGCCTGACGCGATCGGGGTCGTGATCGGCTTCAACGAGGCCCAGGCGCGCCGCATCTTCGCCGGTAGCGACTTCACATTGATGCCGTCACGCTTCGAGCCCTGCGGGCTCAGCCAGATGTACGCCCAGCGCTTCGGCTCGCTGCCGATCGGCCACCAGACCGGCGGTCTCGCCGAGACCATCACCGACGGCGAAACCGGCTTCCTGTTCTCAAAACCTTCGCACGAATCCTTCCTCGGCGGCGTCCGCCGCGCGTTCTCCGCCTTCGTGGCGCAGGACCAGCTCGACACCATGCGTCGCAGTGCGATGGGACGGTCGTTCTCCTGGAGCATCCCGGCCGGCAGCTACAACGCGTTGTACCGGAAGCTGGCGGCGGTTTGAGCGCGCACTCCCTCGTGCCCCGGACACAGCGCAGCGTCTCTTCGACGGTGCGCTGCAGAGCCGGGGCCCATGTTGCACAGAGTTCGTGGCCCTGGATCCCGGCTCTGCGCCGCAACGCTCACGCGCTGCGGCTTGTCCGGGACACGCGAGAGGTGCTTCTTAGCGGCGCTGATCCATCTGCGGCCGGCCGATCCAGACCCTGTTGAGGCACCGTGTCATCCAGTCCGGCTGCGGCTCGCCGCGCAGCCGCGCTTGCGCTTCCTGGTAGGGACCGACATGGCGCAACCGATCGGGCAATTTGGCATAAACGCGCCGTATCCATCGGAGCGCGTTGTCGGCGGCCCTCTTGTCGCGCTCATCAAGCTCGAACCCAAACCCCACACGCAGGCGTTCCGGCAGCAGGCTCGCCGTGAGTGCGCGATACCACCGCGGCGGCCGCAACCAGGGACGGGCACCGCTAAAAATCTGCCTCGCAATCTCGCGCGCGGCCGGGCTGACGGTCAGCGTGTCCGACTCCGTCATTGCCGCGGTGTAGGCGGCGAAGCCGGACCAGTCTGCCGGCAGATTGTTCGTCGTCAGCCCGAACAGGGCGCCGAATGTCCGGCTCTCGGTCCAGTAGCGTTCGCGCTCGTCTATCGAGAGCGGTGGCAAGACCAGGTCGTGCGCCATCAGCGCGGTCTCGACCAGCGTGGCATGAACCCATCGCAGCGACGGGATATCGTTGGCACAGTAGCGCGAGCCTGCCGCGAACGGACCGACGGTCTGCGGCATCTCGCCGACGATCATGCCGTGGCGCCGGTGCAATTGCCGCGACGACAACAGCGCGCGGTCAAGCGAGCCGAACACCATGGCAAAGACGATGTCGAAGGTGCGGTGAAATCGTCCGATCGGATCAGCAAAGGTTTTCGAATGCTCGGCGATGGCGGCGGCGACCCAGGGATGCGCGAGTTGAAGGAGCAGCGCCCGGCCGGCACCGAGAAAGATCACGGCCTCGCGGTCGATCTGCCAGGTCACCGTGTCAGGACCGAACACGCCGGCAACGGGTCCTGCCATATCAGCACGAACCTGATCGAGGGCAGATTCCAGATCTCTCTCAGCGACCAATTGCAAGGCCTCGCGACGAAGACAGCGGGCGACAATAACCCGGACTGCCTTCCCGTGAAATCGTCACTGCGAGAAGCAATGACGGACGAAGCCCTTACTCCGCCGCAATCGGCATGACGTCCATATGTTCGTGCAGCACCACGCCCGCGAGCGGATCGAACTCGCCAACCCACGGCCTTCGCTCCAGCACGGACTTGGTGTGCGAATAGCCGGCATCCCAGCGCCGCATGATGCCGGACGGACTGAAGTCGATATCCTTGGTGTGGCTCTCGCGGTCGAGCTGCGGCGCAAGCAGGCGCACGACATGCATCCTGGTCGGGCAGCCGTAGCTGGTCAACTCCCTCACGGCCGGATCGCTGCGCTCGCCCTCGGGCAGTCGCGCGGCGAGCTGGCTAATGACGTGGCGCAGGCGATGGGTTTGCTGCTGGCGCGTGATCTGGCTCGCGATCCGGCTGGAATATTGCACATCCTTGTGCCGGTTCAGCACTTCCGCCATCGTGGTCGGCTCAGCGCCGACGGGATTCCACAAATGCACAGCGAAGATCAGCGAATTCTTGCGCGGATTGTCGTCGAAGACCGCTTCCGTCGGCGTGTTGGACAGGATGCCGCCGTCCCAATAGAGCTCGCCATCGATGCGCACGGCCGGAAACGCCGGCGGCAGCGCGCCTGACGCCATGACATGCTTCACCGTCAGCTCGCCGTCGCGGCTGTCGAAATAGCGCATCTGGCTGCTGCGGACGTGAGCGGCGCCGACCGTCAACCGTGGCGCGCAGCGATTGATCCGGCCGAAATCGACGAGCTCGAGCAGCGTCCGCTCCAGCGGCGCCGTCGAATAGAAGCCGGCGTGATCGGCTCCGAGCGGATAGGAATCGCCCGCATGCGCCAATGGATTGGGACGGAAGAAGCCGGGAATGCCGTGGGTCACGGTCGACCAATAGGCGAGCTTTTCGTTGAAGCCGGGAAACGCGGTGCGCAGATTCCAGACCGGATTCTGCTCCATCCGTTTCCAGAACTCCTTCAGGTGCTCCAGCCGCTGGTCGGGCGCGTTGCCCGCAATGAGGCAGGCATTGATGGCGCCGATCGAGGTGCCGATGATCCAGTCCGGCTCGATGCCGGCCTCGTGCAGCGCCTGGTACACCCCTGCCTGATAGGACCCGAGCGCACCGCCGCCCTGAAGCACCAGCACCACCTGACCGGGCAGATCCTTCGACACGCTGCTATCGCGCTTTACGCCGTTCATATCCTGCTCCCTGAGAGCCCGTATCCTTGCCATGTTCGTTCCTCGCGATGTTTTGTTACGCACTCGCCTTCAATGCGCGGTCCAGCCTCCGTCCACGGGCAACGCAATCCCGGTGATCGTGGCCGCCGCGTCGGTCGACAGAAATACGCTGAGCGCACCGAGCTCCTCGACCGTCGAGAAACGCTTGTTGGGCTGTTGCGCCAGCAGCACGTCGCGGATCACCTGGTCACGCGAGATGCCGTGTGCTTTCGCCTGGCCATCGATCTGCGCCTCGACCAGCGGGGTGTAGACGTAGCCGGGGCAGATCGCGTTGCAGGTGATGCCCTCTTCCGCGGTCTCCAGCGCCGTCACCTTGGTCAGGCCGAGGATGCCGTGCTTGGCGGCGACATAGGCGGCCTTGAAGGGCGATCCGACCAGGCCATGGCTCGAGGAAATGTTGATGATCCTGCCAAAGCCGTTCTGACGCATGGCCGGTAGCGCAGCTCGGGTGGTGTGAAAGGCCGACGACAGGTTGATCGCCAGGATCTGGTCCCACTTCTCGACCGGAAATTGATCGAGGGGCGCCACATGCTGGATTCCGGCATTGTTGACGAGGATGTCGAGCCGGCCGCATTGAGCTATCGTGGCCGCAATCATCTCCGCGATGGATTTCGGCCTCGTCATGTCCGCCGGCGAGAAGCTGACGTTGACGCCGAAATCGGCCGCGATCTGTTCGCGCGTCCTGCCGATCTCGTCAGCGGCGCCAAGGCCGTTCAGCACGATGTCGGCGCCGGCCGCGGCAAGCGCTCGGGCGATGCCGAGCCCGATACCGCTGGTCGAACCGGTCACCAGCGCAATCTTGCCGGCGAGCGCGCGTGAGGATACCGAGATTTGTGGTTTGACCGGAATATTCATGGTGCAAATCCCTCCAATGAGGCCCGCGCCGCGCGGACCCTGGCTTTCGCCAACTCTGGGGGATGACCCATCTTTAAGGAAATGCCCGTTGGCTTCCGAAACCATGCCCGCGCGCTATCACGGTCGGGATGTCATTCGCCTGGCTGATCGGCTAGGTTCCGGTCGATCTTGCCAGGAGCCGATCCATGGAAATGCACCAGGTCCGCTATTTCCTCGCGGTGGCGCAACTCTTGAACTTCACGCGTGCTGCCGAGGACTGCAACGTGACGCAGCCTTCGCTGACGCGTGCGATCAAGCAGCTCGAGGCCGAGCTCGGCGGCGATCTGTTTCGCCGCGAACGCCCCGCGGCGCAATTGACCGAGCTTGGCCAGCGCATGCATCCGCTGCTGAAGCAATGCTATGATGCCGCCGCTGGCGCGCGTTCGCTCGCCTCCTCGTTTCGAAGCGGCGAGATCGGCGCCCTGAGGGTCGCCCTGACGCATTCGATTGATCTGGCGCTGCTCATTCCGCACCTCAACGAAATCAAGCGACAGTTCAACCGGCTCGAACTCCGTTTCCTGCGCGGCTCGAGCCGCGAGGTCGGCGAATTCCTGAAAAAAGGCGAAGCCGAACTCGGCATCGCCGCCGAGATCGACGAAGCCTGGGATCGTCTCGACGTCTGGCCGCTGTTCACCGAACCTTTCGAGCTCGTCGTCAGCAAAGAGAATCGGCTCGCCGAGTGCAGCAGCATCGAATTGGATGACCTCCGCGCCGAGCAATTGCTCGTCCGCAACTATTGCGAGCACGCCAAGCGTATCGGGGCGAGCCTTCGCGAACACGGCATCGACTTCGATCGCGGCCACGAAATTTCGAGCGAACGCGATCTGATCGAACTGATCGAGGCCGATATCGGCGTCGCCATGCTGCCGCACACCTCACCGGTCCCGGACAGCCTGAAGCGCACCGCCGTCTCAGGGCTGGACGCGCGGCGCACCGTCAATCTCTATGGCGTCGCGGGCCGCCAGCGCACGGCGGTCGCCAACGCCGTGATGCGCATGCTGCGCGGCGCGGACTGGCGACCGATTGCGGGATAGTGTTGCGGGCTGCTGTCCCCCTACGGGAAGGAACAGAGCTCACCTCGCACGAAGCTCAGTGTTCACGGCTCGCGCTTTCGAGCGCCTCGAGCAGATCGTCGATCTCCATGCGCTTGCGGAAATCAGGATCGACGAAGCGGGCTTTCACGAGACCATTGCGGCCGACCACGAATACGGCGGGGATCGGCAACATCCACCCATCGTTGCCGTGAAATCTCGCCATGTCCTGGTAGGACAGCAGCTGCTGGATCTCCGTCCCGAGCCAGATCGCCAGGTTGAGAGACAACGCATAGCCGTTATCGAGATCGGTAAGCACCGGGAACGGCGCACTCGAATCAGCCTTGAATAGGCCGGTGAACTCCTGCGTTTCCGGCATGATCGCCACGATCTGCGCGCCCATTGCCGCGATGCGATCCTGCGCCTGGATCACGGCGCGGACATTGAGCCGGCAATAGGGACACCAATGGCCGCGGAAGAACATCACCGCGACCGGGCCGTTCGTCAGTAGCGACGGCAGCGAGACCAGCCGTCCGGTCTCGTCAGGCAGCATGAAAGGCGGCATTGCCTCGCCTGGTCGCGGCGCGTTATCGCCGCCGCCGTTCTGGCCTAGCCTTGTGACGAGGCGGTCGACGGCTTCGCCATACGCCGGAAAGATTTCACGCCCCGCATCTGCATAGGCGCGGAGTTGCTCGTTCAGCGTGCCCTCCATGTCCCGACAGCGTTGGAAGGCGACCTTGAGCCGTTCGGCATCGGTTGTCGAAAGGGCAGTCATTTTGCGCTCCGGCTTTCGGTTCCAATACTAGTTTCCTGGTCCGGCCGCCCGCAAGGGGCGGCCGCTACGCGGGGATCGACCTAGTTCACGTAGAAATTGCCGGTCGGATCGAGCCGACCCGGCGTGTAGTACAGCGACCCATTGTCCATGAAGAAGACGGTGTGCTCAGGCACCTTCTTGGCGTTCTTCATCATGGACTCATGGTTCTTCTCGGTCGAGGCCATGGCCATCGCCGACATCTTGCCGGGCCCACCATAGATGTAGGCCATGCCGACCTTGAAATCCCAGGCGGCTTCCGAGAAGGCAGATGTGGCGATAACCGCGAAGGCGGCGGTGGCAATGAGAGTCTTGGACAGTTTCGTCACGGGATGTTCCTCCGGATTGACGTAAACGCCCGCCAATCGGGCGCCCTGCCATCAAACGGCGGAAGCCGCCAAGGCGGAAATGCCGATCTCCAATCGGTTCGATAGCAAGCGCGTATCGGGCCGCCATAGCGCGGGGCTATCGCGTTCAGAGGCGTTTCGCATTTCACTCCGCGGAGCGCCGCGTCCATCCTGGCTGCTATCCAAGCTGCTACTCACAGGAGGACCGCCATGAGCCGTCACATCGCATCGCGTCTTGCCAATTTCGCCACCTCGCTTCTGCTGCTGTTCCTGCTGCTATCGGCCGCAACAGCGGTTGCGCGAGCCGATAGCGATGACGGCATTGTCCGCGTCAAAAGCGCCATCCCCTTGTCGGAGGCGATCAGTCGCATCAAGGCAGACATTGCCGCAAAGGGCATCAAATTCTTCTTCGAAGTCGATCAGTCCAAGCTTGCTTCCGATGCCGGAATCAAGCTTCGCCCCTCCACCCTGCTGGTCTTCGGCAATCCGCCGCTCGGCACCCAGTTCATCACCGCCAACCCCAACGCCGGCCTCGACTGGCCGGTCCGCCTGCTGTTGACCCAGGACGACAATGGCGACGTCTGGGCCGTGTGGACGGATTTCGACTGGATCGCAAGGCGGCACAACATCCGAAATCGCGAGGCGCAGTTCAAGATGGCAACCATGGTCGTCAAGTCCATCACGGCCACCATCACCGTCAAATAGCGAGGGTCCATGGTGCGCCAAACATTCGATGTCGTCATCCTCGGCGGCGGAAATGCAGGCATCGGCGTGACCGGCCCCGTCCGGCGCGCCGGCCTCTCGGTCGCGATGATCGAGCCGCTCGATCTCGGTGGCACCTGTCCGAATCGCGGCTGCACGCCGAAGAAGGTCCTCGTCGCCGCCGGCCAGGTGCTGCACGACATCGAGCGTGCTGCCGCTCATCATATCGCGGTCGGCAAGCCCAGGCTCGACTGGGCGGCGCTGATCGACCGCGAGAAGAACATGATCAAGGATATCCCCGACAACCTCGCCCGCGCGATGGCGCGGCGCGAGGTCGAAGTGATCAAGGGGTATGGTGCCTTCGTTGCACCCAACACCATCCGCGTCGGCGATCGCGTGCTCGAGGCCAAACACGTCGTTGTCGCGACGGGTTCGAAGCCGCGGCCGCTGCCGATCGCCGGCGCCCAGTACATGGTCACCTCGGACGCGATATTGAGTGATCGCGACTTGCCGGCTTCGGTTATCTTTATCGGCGGCGGCGTAATCTCCCTGGAATTCGCTCACATCTACGCGCGCGCCGGCGCAGCAGTGACGATTCTCGAGGGGCTGACTCAGCTCCTGCCGGTAATGGACACCGATGCGGTTGCCCAACTGGCGGTGGAGAGCGAACGCATCGGCATCAATATCCGGACCGGCGTCAGCGTGCAGAGGATCGAGCGGGCCGGCGACGGGTTCAGGGTGGTCTTTGCCCAAGACGGGGTCGAGCGGGCGGCCGAGGCCGATCGTGTCGTCAACGGTGCCGGCCGGGTTGCCAATACCGACTCGCTGGACCTCGCGGCCGGTCAGGTCGAACATGCCGACGGACGAATCTCCATCGACTGCCACTTGCGTTCGACCTCAAATCCTCGGGTTCATGTCTGCGGCGATGCCGTCCCGATGGCTCCGCAACTTTCGCCTGTTGCGACCTATGAAGGCGACATCGTGGGCCGCAACATCGTCGACGGACCACGACATGCGCCCGACTACACGGGCATGGCTACGGCGGTCTACACCGTCCCGGCGCTTGCTGCCGTCGGTCTGACCGAGGCGGCGGCTCGGCAGAGCGGATCCGCCATCGAGGTCCACGTCAACGACATGTGCGACTGGTTCTCGGCGCGGTCCTATGCCGAGACCGTCGCCTGGTCGAAAGTGATCGTCGATCGCGCCACCGACCGTGTGATCGGCGCGCACCTTGTCGGCCACGCCGGCCAGGAGCTCATCAATATCTTCGGGCTTGCGATCAAGTTTGGCATCACAGCGAGCCAGATCCACGAGAACGTCTATGCCTATCCGACCTTCTCCGCCGACATCAAGCACATGCTCGGACGCACATAGCGGCTCGCTATGGTTTCGAGAGATACACGGCATTTCAACGAACACATGATCTCGAGGAAACTGAGATCATAGCCGACGGCATTCGAGGTCGCGGCCAACAGAGGAGACTTCCCGATGTTCAACACTATCGAACTTTCCCGCGCAAGCTGGCTGGGACTTGCGGTCGCCGGCGCTTTGACGCTCTCGGCACAGCCCGTCTTCGCCGGCGAATGCCCGGCCGACAAGATCAAGCCGAACGCGCAGCAGATGGTCGACTACAAGCCGGTCGGCGTCACCGACGTCACGCTCGGCGCCATCGACCTCGGCAAGCAGCCGGCGCATATCGAAGGTCGCGAGCTGCGCTTCCGCAAGCTGACCATCGAGCCCGGCGGCATCGTGCCCTGGCACAGCCATGACGATCGCCCTGCCCTGATCTTCGTGCAGCAAGGCGAGATCGTCGAGCACGCCTCCAACTGCGTCGATCCGATCGTGCACAAGGCCGGCGAGATCCGCCCGGAGGTATCCGGAACCTCGCACTGGTGGAAGAACCTCGGCAAGGAAACGGTCATCCTCTACGTCGGCGACGTCCGCAAGGACCCGCATGACCACAACATGTAACGGGTGCGCGACCCCAGCGCACGCGTGACCGAATGTGGCGCCCGCGATCCCCATGCTGCCCCGCATGCGGGCGCCACATTCATCACAAGGGAGGCCTGCCATGACCGATCTTTCCGCGCCGATCAAACCGACCGCGATGACGATGGACGCGCATTCACCAGGTCTCGCGCTTCGCTCCCTCGTGATCGGCCTCACTGCCTTCCTGACCGTCGTCGACCTGTTCGCGACACAGGCAATCCTGCCCTCGCTGACACGTCACTACGGCGTCACCCCGGCGGCGATGAGCCTGGCCGTCAACGCCAGCACGTTCGGCATGGCCGTCGCAGGCCTCGTCGTCGGCTTTCTCAGCCCGCACATCGACAGGCGGACCGGCATCCTGCTCAGCCTGACCCTGCTCGCGATTCCGACGAGCCTGCTGGCGACTGCGCCCAATCTTGCCGTCTTCACCGGCCTACGAGTCGCGCAGGGGCTCTGCATGGCATCCGCCTTCGCATTGACATTGGCTCATCTCGGCGAGCAATGCAGCGCAGTGGATTCCGGCGGCGCCTTTGCCGCCTACATCACGGGAAACGTCGCCAGCAATTTCGTTGGCCGGCTGGTCTCGGCCGCGATCGCCGATAGCCTTGGCCTGGCATGGAATTTCTATTTCTTCGCAGCCCTCAATCTCGCCGGCGCGGCACTGGTTTATTTCACCATTGCGCGCGTACAGCCGACGCGTGCAACGACGCCGACGGCGTCGGCGCTTGGCGCGACGATCGCGCAGTGGCGCGATCCACGGCTGCGTGCCGCCTACGGCATCGGCTTCTGCATCCTGTTCGCATTCATCGGCACCTTCACATTCGTAAATTTCGTTCTGGTTCGGTCGCCGCTGTCGCTGGGCATGATGGACCTCGGCTTCGTTTACTTCGTCTTCCTGCCGTCGGTGGTCACCACGTTGCTGGCCGGCAAAGTGGCGCCGCGCCTCGGAACGCGTCCGACGATCTGGGGCTCGCTCACCATCGCAGGGATCGGCCTGCCGCTGATGCTGGCTCCATACCTGGGCGCGGTCCTCGCCGGGATGGTTCTGGTCGGAATCGGCACCTTTTCCGCGCAAGCCGCTGCGACAGGATTCGTGGGACGGGCTGCGGCGGAGAACCGCGGCATCGCCAGCGGCACCTATCTCGCCTGCTATTTCTGCGGCGGGCTCATCGGCACCGCCGTCCTCGGTCGGCTGTTCGACGCCTATGGCTGGTATGCCTGCGTGGCCGGAGTGGGTCTGGCGCTTGCGGTCGCGGCCCTGCTGACGCTCGCCTTGAAGCGCTAGCGCTTGGCCGGCGCCTCCTGCGGCGGCTCGTCGTCGGCGATGGCGCGCCAGGCGGCGCCGTCGAGATCGTCATACTGGCCGCTGCGGAGCGACCAGAGGAAGGCGACGAGACCGGCGAGACCGAGCATCAGCGCCAGCGGCACCAGGATGACGAGGATCTCCATCACACGATCTCCCGCGAGGCGCCGCGCGCGCGCAACGAATTCAGCATCACCAGGATCGACGATCCGCTCATGGCGGCAGCCGCGATCAGGGGTGTCACGACGCCGCTGATCGCCACCGGCACCGCGAGGGCATTGTAGCCGATCGCAAGCCAGAGATTCTGCCGCATCAAGTGCAGCGCCTTGCGTGAAGCGTCGATGGCGGCGACGACCGGGGCCAGCGGCCGGCCGAGGAAGACGAGATCGGCGGTTGCCTGGCTCAAATGCGCGGCCGAAATCGGCGACATCGAGACGTGCGCTGCCGCCAGCGATGGCGCGTCGTTCATACCGTCGCCGACCATCAGGACCTTCATGCCCCGCTGCTTCAACACCTCGATCCGCGCGATCTTGTCGGCCGGCGTCACCCCGGCGCGCCATTCGGAGATGCCCAGAGCATGAGCCGCCGCGATCACCGCCGGTTCGCGGTCGCCGGAGAGAATCTCGATGCCGATGTTGCGCGCCCTCAGCGCCGCGATCACAGCCTGCGCATCGGGACGGAGGCCCTGGCGCACAGAGAGGATGAATTTTTCGCTGCCCTTGCTGAAAGCCACGACGGAGGCTTGGGGATCGAGACTTGTGACGTCGGAGACCAGCGTCTCGGCGCCGCAGAAGGACGGACGGCCGAGGCGAATCTCGATGCCATCGACCACAGCGCGCACGCCCTGGCCGGCCTCCTCGACCGCGCCGACGATCGGCGATCTGGCGTCGGAGGCCTGCGCGACCGCGGCCGCGACCGGATGATGGCTCGACAGCGCGAGCCGCCCGGCAAGCTCGAAGACATCAGCGGGGATATCTGCCGCATTCATCACTTCGAGATCGGGCAGCGTCAGCGTGCCGGTCTTGTCGAAGATGACGTGATCGGCTTCCGCGAGACGCTCGATGGCATCGCCGGAATTCAGCAGGACACCCGCCTTGAACATCGCGCCCGAGGCCACTGTCTGCACCGTCGGAATGGCGAGCCCGAGCGCGCAGGGACAGGTGATGATCAGCACCGCGACGCCGGTCACGATCGCATCATGCCAGCCGGCGCCCGCGATGACCCAACCGAGGATGGTGACGAGCGCGGTGGCATGCACCACCGGCGCGTAAAGTCGCGAAGCGCGGTCGGCGAGCCGCATGTAGCGCGAGCGCGCCTGCAGCGCATTGTCGAGCAGCCGCGTGATCTCGGCGAGCAGCGTCGCCTCGGAGGCGGCCGAGACCCGCACCCGCAAGCTACCCGAGATGTTCATCGATCCCGCATAGACCGGCGTGCCCTGTTCGGCGGTGACATAGAGCGTCTCGCCGGTGATCAGGCTCTGGTCGATTTCGGAGCGGCCCTCGATCACGGTACCGTCGACCGCGCAGCGCTCGCCGGGTCGCAGCAGCACGATGTCGCCGGGATAGATCGCGGCCACCGGCACTTGAGATATCTCGTCAGGCCCGATGAACTTGGCCGCGGTCTCCGCTTTGAGCGCGGCGAGATTGCCCGCGACCGCGCGGGTCCGCCGGCGCATGTTCTGGTCGAGGAAGCGGCCGACCAGGAGGAAAGTGAGCAGCATGATCGCCGCGTCGAAATAGGCGTGCTCGGCGTGGTTGATGGTCTCGACGACGGACATGCCGAGCGCCAGCGTCACGCCGATCGAGATCGGCACGTCCATGTTGGTGGTCCTGGCCGACAGCGCGCGCCAGGCCGAGCGGAAGAACGGCTGGCCGGCATAGGCCGCCGCCGGCAGCGCGATCAGCGCCGACAGCCAGTGGAAGAAATCGCGCTGTTCCGGCAGCATGTCCGAGACGTTGCCGGACCACACCGGGATCGACAGCATCATCACGTTCATGGTGGCGAACGCGGCGACGCCGAGGCAGCGCAGCAAGAAGCGCGATTCGGCGACCTCGCTCGCCTCCGCGCTCTCGGTCTCGTAAGGATAGGCCTTGTAGCCGAGCTCTTCGAGGCGATCGATGAAGCGGGCCGGATCGAGTGTGCCCGCCTTCCATTCCAGCGCAACGCGGCGGTCGGTGAGGTTCACGCGCGCCAGCGTGACGTCGGGAATCGCGGACAGACCGCGCTCGATCTTGGCCATGCAGCCGGCACAGTGAACGCCCTCGACCGCGAGATCGATGTGCTGGACGCCCTCGCCCGCAGTCCGGACGTAATGCGAGAAGTCGCGCGAGACGTGCATGACAAAATCCTTCAGTTCAGGATCACGCGGTTGCGCGACATGAACACGCGCGTTCCCCGCGCCTCGCCCTCGATCACGAGATCCCACTGGCCGGGCGCGACCGATGCGGCATTGCCGCGATAGAGGCCGATGCCGGCCTCCGAGAGCTCGATTGCGAGATCGGCGCGCTTGTCGGTCGGCCGCTCCAGGCGCCCGCCGAATTTCAGTCCGGCGATCGGCTGGCCACTCGCGTCGCGCGCTTCGACCTGAAGCACGGCGCCGCCATCGCTTCGGCGCTCGACATGGGCGCTGACCTTCCATTTTCGCGCGGCCTGGTCCTGCGCCGCCGAAATTTCGCGATCGTAGGTGAGGCCCGCGGCATAGGGGCTGTCGACGTCGGTGCCCGGCAGCGTCGCGATCGCGAGCTTCATCATGGTCACGTTGACGCCGATCACGACGCCGAAGAAGGCGACCAGCATCAGAAACACCTTGGTTCCGGTCAGCGGCTTGGTTGCCATGGCGGGCTCCTGATCCTAGGGCGCGACGAAATTGTCGGTGGCGCTGGCGACTTCGCCGAGGCCGATATCGGTGACGTGAAAGCGAACCGGGATCGACTTTTCCGGATTGCCCTCCACCGGCGCGGTCACGAGCAGCCGAAGTTCGCTGGTGGAGTCGCGCGGAACCACGATCATCGGCCGGTCCGGCGTCACGGAATCGATCCCGATGACATGGATCGTCGCATTGACGGGACCGTTCGCGTCGATCGCGATGACGCGGTCGTAACCGCTCTTGTTGAGCAGCCGCACCGTGTAGGCATTGCGGATCGAACCGTCGCTGAGCCTGACCGCGACCGGGTTGCGGTCGTGCAGCACGTTGACGTCGAGCAGGCTACGGGTCGCCAGCGTATAGATCATGATGCCGCCGACCGCCGCGATGATCGCGCTGTAGGCGACGGTGCGGGCCCGGACGATGCGGTAGATCGGCGCCTTGCCTTCCTGGCGACGCTGGATGTTGACGTCGTTGTCGTAGCCGATCAGCCGCTTCGGCCGGCCGATCTTCGTCATCACGTTGTCGCAGGCATCGATGCAGAGCCCGCACTGGATGCATTCGAGCTGCGGTCCATTGCGGATGTCGATGCCGGTCGGACACACGGCGACGCATTGATAGCAGTCGACGCAGTCGCCGACTTGCTCGCCGAGCGCGCGCAGCTCGATCGCCTTCTTGACCGACGTACGCTTCTCGCCGCGATCGTAACGATAGGTCACGTTGAGCGCCCATTCGTCGGTGAGCGCGGCCTGGATCCGCGGCCACGGGCACATATAGGTGCAGACCTGCTCGCGCATGAAGCCGGCGAGCACGTAGGTCGTAGCCGTCAGAATGCCGATCCAGATATAGGCGATCATCGGCGCCTGGAAGGTGACGAGTTCCCTGACCAGCGTCGGTGCGTCGTTGAAATAGAGCACCCAGGCGCCGCCGGTCCACCACCCGATCAAGAGCCAGATCGAATGCTTGAGCACGATCTCGGAAATGCGCTCCAGCTTCATCGGGTCGGACGATTTGTCCTTCTTCATCCGCTCGCGCCGGTCGCCCTCGATCAGACGCTCGACTGCATAGAACAGGTCGGTCCACACCGTCTGCGGACAGAGATAGCCGCACCAGATGCGGCCGCCGACCGAGTTCATCAGGAATAGTGCCACCGCGGCGACGATCAGCAGGCCGGTGAAGTAGTAGACCTCCTGCGGCCACAGCTCGATGAAGAAGAAATAGAAGCGGCTGTTGGGAAGATCGATCAGCACCGCCTGGCTCGGAGCACCGAGGCCGCGGTTCCAGCGCACGAACGGCAGGAAGTAGTAGACGCCGAGGCAGAACGCCATCAGGCCCCATTTGATCCGGCGGAAGGTGCCCGAGATGCTCTGAGGATAGACTTTCTTCTGGGCCACATAGAGCGGCCCGTTGTCATCGTCTAATGGGAGCTCTTTTGGGTTCACGGTCCTGTTCATCGCCTGCAGCTTTTCGAGAGGTGCGATTAAACCTAGACCCGACGCCGCCGCGTCAGTTGATCCAGCGCAAGCGGGGGCGTTTTTTGTTCGCCCCCGTTTGCTGCGGGTTGGCTATTTTCCGCCGCCCAGCGAGTGGACGTAAACCGCCATCGCCTTGATGGTGGCGGGATCGAGCCGCCCTTCCCAGGCCGGCATCACGCCCGCGCGGCCCTGGCTGATGGTCTCGATCAGCGTCGCCTCGTCCGAACCATAGAGCCAGATCTTGTCGGTCAAATTGGGGGCGCCCATCTCCGGGTTGCCCTTGCCGCCGTCGCCATGGCAGGCGACGCAATTCTCCGCGAAGATCTTCTCGCCTTTAGCCGCGTCATAGCCCTTGCGGGTCGGAAGGCCCGAGAGTGCCCGGACATAGTTGGCGGCCGTGACGATCTCGTCCGGTTTCAGCACGCCGTCCTTGCCGAATGCGAGCATCTGGCCTTCGTGCGCCTTGGCATGGCCGGAGCGTGCGCCGAACTGGATGGTCTGCATGATCTGGTCGAGCGTGCCGCCCCACAGCCAGTCGTCGTCGTTCAGGTTCGGATAGCCCTTGGCGCCGGCGCCGCCTGAGCCGTGACATGGCGCGCAATTGTCGCCGAACACGGTTTTGCCCTTGGCTCGCGCGAGCGCCAGCAACGCGGGATCCTTCTCGATGTCGGCGAGCGAGGCCGCGCCCAGCGCAACCATCTTGGCTCCGCGGATCTTCTCGAGGTTGGCGAGCTCGACCGCGACGTCGGCGCGCGTCGAGTAGCCGAACAGGCCCGTGGTATTGCTGGAGATCAGCGGCCAGGCCGGATACACGATCCAGTAGCCGATCGCCCAGACGATGGTGAGGTAGAAGGTGATTACCCACCAGCGCGGCAGCGGCGTGTTGAGCTCCTTGATGCCGTCCCACTCATGGCCGGTCGTGGACCTGCCGGAGACGGGATCGATGTCGCTATGATGATCGGTCATGATCTCTTACTCCTCCCGCAACGGCAGGTGTGCCGCTTCGTCGAAAGCTGCCTTGTTACGGGGCCAGAATGCGTAGGCGATGATCGCGACGAAGATCGCGACGAACACCGGCGTCCAGATCGTGGTCACGAGGCCGGACGCGAGATTGTCGAGGGTCAGGATGGCTTTCATCGTTGGTGCCTTCTCAGCGAAGATTGGCTTTCTCGTTGTAGATCTTGAAGTCGACCAGCGTGCCGAGCATCTGGAGATAGGCGATCAGCGCGTCCATCTCGGTCGGCGTGCCGGCCTTGCCGTCGAAGTTGCGCACCACGGCCTTGGCGTAGCGCTTCGTGAAAGCGTCGGAGCCTGCATTGTCAGGATCGGCCTGGGCCTTCATGTCGGCGCCCGCATTGGCGATCTGGTCGTCGGTGTAGGGCGTGCCGACCGTCCGCAGCGTGCGCATGTGGTCGGCGATCGTGTCCGGATCGACCTCGGTCTTGCTGAGGAATGGATAGCCGGGCATCACCGACTGCGGCACGATTGCGCGCGGGTTCGTCAGATGGGTAACGTGCCAGTCGTCGGAATATTTGGCGCCGACGCGGGCAAGATCGGGACCGGTGCGCTTCGAGCCCCACTGGAACGGATGGTCGTACATGCTCTCGGCGGCCAGCGAGAAATGACCGTAGCGCTCGACCTCGTCGCGCAAGGGGCGGATCATCTGCGAATGGCAGAGATAGCAGCCCTCGCGGATGTAGACGTTGCGCCCGGCGAGCTCCAGCGGCGTATACGGCCTGATCCCGTCGACCGCTTCGATCGTGCTCTTGAGGTAGAACAGCGGAGTGATCTCGACGAGACCGCCGATCGCGATCACCAGCAGGATGCCGACGATCAGGATGATCGAGTTCTTTTCGAAGATTTGGTGGCGTGTCCAGAACGACATGGAAAACTCCTCATTCCGCCGGCTGAAGAGCGACGGGCATCTGGACTTCCTGTTCGCCGACGCGAACGGTCATCCAGAGATTATAGGCCATGATCAACGCGCCGATCAGGAACAGCCCGCCGCCGGCTGCGCGGATGATGTAGAAGGGATGCATCGCCTCGACGGTCTCGATAAAGGAATATTCGAGGAAGCCGAGCGAGGTGTAGGCGCGCCACATCAGGCCCTGAAGGATGCCGGACACCCACATCGCCGAGATGTAGAGGACGATGCCAAGCGTCGCGATCCAGAAGTGCCAGTTGACGAGCTTGAGGCTGTAGAGGCCCTTGCGATTCCAGATCCATGGCACCAGGCAGTAGAGTGCGCCAAAGGAGACGAAGCCGACCCAGCCGAGCGCGCCGGAGTGCACGTGGCCGATGGTCCAGTCGGTGTAGTGGCTGAGCGAGTTGACCACCTTGATCGACATCATCGGGCCCTCGAAGGTCGACATGCCGTAGAAGGCGACGGAGACCACGAGCATGCGCAGCACGGGATCGGTGCGCAGCTTGTCCCAGGCGCCCGACAGCGTCATCAGGCCGTTGATCATGCCGCCCCAGGACGGCATCCACAGCATGATCGAGAAGGTCATGCCGAGCGTCTGGGTCCAGTCCGGCAGCGCCGTGTAGTGCAGATGGTGCGGGCCGGCCCAGATGTAGAGGAAGATCAGCGCCCAGAAATGGATGATCGAGAGACGGTAGGAATAGATCGGCCGCTCGGCGCGCTTGGGGATGAAGTAGTACATGATGGCGAGGAAGCCGGCGGTCAGGAAGAAGCCGACCGCGTTGTGGCCGTACCACCACTGGAACATGGCGTCCTGGATGCCGCCCCAGGCGATGTAGGATTTCGAACCGAACACCGAGACCGGCAGCGCCGGGTTGTTGCCGAGATGCAAGACCGCAATCGTCACGATGAAGGCGAGATAGAACCAGTTCGCGACGAAGATGTGCGGCTCCTTGCGCTTGATGATCGTGGCAAGGAAGACCAGCAGATAGGTGACCCAGACGATGGTCAGCCACAGATCGGCGTACCATTCCGGCTCGGCATATTCCTTCGACTGGGTGACGCCGAGCAGATAGCCGGTGCCGGCGATCAGGATGAAGAAGTTATAGCCGACGACAACGAACCAGGGCGCGAGATCGCCCGCAAGGCGAACGCGGCAGCTCTTCTGGACGACGTAGAAGGAGGTCGCGATCAGGACGTTGCCGCCGAAGGCGAAAATCACCGCGGACGTGTGCAGCGGACGCAGGCGGCCGAAGCTGGTCCAGGGCAGATCGAAGTTCAGCGCCGGCCACGCCAGTTGCGAGGCGATGATGAGGCCGACGAGAAAGCCGGCAATGCCCCAGAACATCGCCATGACGGAGGAGAACTTGATCGGCCCCATGTTGTAATTCGGGCGACCGTTGATCTCCGCAGGCGGCAGCGCCGCCGGCCGATCGAGGTAACGGTTGATGATGCAGAAGACGGCGGTCAGGCTCGCCGCCGCGCTCAGCGCGGCATGGAAGGCGAAGGGCGCATCGAGCGCCTTGGCCGAGGCAATCACGCAGAGGAAGGCGGTGACCGCGAACACGACAGCCAGGCCGCTTTCACCTGACGTCATGGACTTGGAGATGGAGGGCTGGCTCATGCGGATTCTCTCTGAAAGAACACAGGGCCAGAAACCACATTCGCCCTCGCGGGGAATTGATTGAAATCAAGCTATGTGGATTTCTGTTAATGTGGGTGATGCGGCGCCAGTTGCAGTGCCCTCTCCCCTTGCGGGAGAGGGCGGCGAGGACGGCGCGGCAATCTCACTTGGGCGAGGGGTTGGTCCCGCACGAAAGAGTCTTTCGGTGGAGAAAACCTCTCATCCGGCGTCATAGCCGAAGCTTCGCTTCGGCGTTCTCAAGAACGGCGGCCGAAGGCCGCCTATGCCACCTTCTCCCACAAGGGGAGAAGGGGAAACGTCACTCGCGTGCCGTCGCCTTGAGCGCCGCGATAACGTCCTCGCGCGCGACGATTCCGACCAGCTTCTGCGCACCGTCGAGCACGATGATGCTCCTGATGCGGTGCTCGACCATGATCTGGAGCACGCGCGTCAGCCGCGTGTCGGGGCTGACATAGATAAAGTCGGGAGTCATGACGTCGCCGATTTTGCGGCTCATCAGGTCGTGATAGCGCGGCAGCATCTGGCTCGGCGTGAAGGCGAAGCACTTCAGGATATCGAACTTGGTGACGATGCCGACGACCTGCCCGTCGTCCTCGACCGGATAGGAATTGAAATCGTCGCGTTCGAACATCTCGCTCAGCGCGAGCAGGTCGAGGTCGCGCCTCACCGTCCTGACGTCGTGCGTCATGTAGCCGTCGACGGTCTGTTCAAGGAATCTGTACACGGCGCGTCCTCTTCGATTCGTCTTGTATCGCTCCGGCGTCAGTGCGACAGCAGCACGCAGCGGGCAGATTGAGTAACCAGATACTGGGTGACGCCGCCGAGGATCAGTTCGCGGAAGCGCGAATGACCGTAGGCACCGGCGACGACCAGGCTGGCGCCGACATCGCCGGCAATTTTCTCCAGTTGCCCGGCGACGGTTTCGTTGCGGGCCGCTTCGGAAACGCGCGCGATCGCGGTCACGCCGTGGCGGGCAAGCCACGCCGTCACGTCGGTCACGCCAGCGACCGCGGCTGGGCGATCGTCGTCGCCTTCGGGAATTGCGACGACGGTAACATCCCTGGCCTTGCGCAGTATCGGCAGCGCATCGGCCAGCGCCCGCCGCGCTTCCGGCGTATCCTTCCACGCCACGAGGACGCTGCGCAGGTCGAGCCAGTTGACGCCGTCAGGCACGACCAGGATCGGCCGGCCGGCTTGCATCACCAGATCCTTTGGGCTCGCGAGCGCGAAGGCGTCGGAGAAGGCCGGGCTCTGCCCGCCGGTGACGATGATGTCGGCGCAACGCGCCTGGGTGAACGTAAAGCGCGCCGGGAAATCCATGGCGCTACGCCATTCCACATGTCCGCCGCGATTCCTGATCGCGGCGCGGAATTGCGCCTCGAGCTCGCCCAGGCGTCGCTTGACCGAGGCTTGTCCCTCATCGATCAGTCCCTGCGCTGCGGCGCCATCGCTGAAGTAGAGCGGCGGGGCGAACTGCGCCGCAGCAAGGCCGATGATCGACGCCTCGAATCGTTCGGCAAGCTCGCCCGCGAGCTGAAGCCGCGCCTCGTTGGGCTGATCGAGCGCCAGGCTGACCATCACGGTCGCGTATGTCATCGGAGTCTCCGGGGCAATGAGCTTTGATCCGATCGTAAGCCGGTCGCCAGCTGGCAGGATGAGATAGATCAAAACCTTGGATCACCGCGCGGGCCCGAAATCTGCCAATGGTATAAGACATCGGAACTTGCCTCTGGCCCCTCGTTGGGTACATTGCCGACGGTAACGCTGTGCGGTTCCCCGCATCAGAATGGGAGTGATCGTGTGGCGCCGACCCGTGTGATTCATCCGCAAGATGACGGCCGGGGCGAACATTTCCGCGTTCGAATCGAAGGATTTGGCGTCGGGACCTGGGATCTCGATCTCAAGACACTGGAATTGGAGTGGTCGGAGACGGCCAGAATCCTGTTCGGAATCGAATCCGGCCAATCGGTGAGTTACGCGCTGTTTCTGTCCCGGCTGGAGCCGAACGACCGCGAGCGGATCGAGATCGCGATCCGGCGCGTCTCCGAACGAGGCGGCAGCTTCGACGTGTCATTCAGGGTCACGGGGGCGTCGGGCAGAGCGCAGTGGATCCGCGCCCGCGCGGGACTGATTCGTGACGACGCCGGCGCTGCCCGACATCTCAGCGGCATCTTTCTTGATGTCGATGAGGAGAAGCAGGTCGAGGAAACCCTGCGCACCCGCGAGAGTCACCTCCGCTCGATCCTCCAGACGATTCCCGATGCCATGATCGTCATCGACGGCCATGGCATCATCCAGCTCTTCAGCGCGGCGGCCGAGCGCCTGTTCGGCTGGGTCGAGTCGGAGGCAATCGGCCAGAACGTCCGCATCCTGATGCCGGAGCCCGACAGCTCACGTCACGACGGCTACATCGCGCGTTACCGGACCACCAGCGACCCACACATCATCGGCATCGGCCGCATCGTGACCGGCAAGCGCCGCGACGGCACGACCTTTCCGATGCACCTGTCGATCGGCGAGATGCAGTCGGGCGGCGAGCCCTATTTCACCGGCTTCGTCCGCGATCTGACCGAGCATCAGAAAACCCAGACGCGGCTCCAGGAATTGCAGTCCGAGCTCGTCCACGTCTCGCGATTGAGCGCGATGGGCGAAATGGCGTCCGCGCTCGCCCACGAGCTCAACCAACCGCTGGCAGCGATCAGCAACTACATGAAGGGGTCGCGGCGGTTGCTCGCCGGAAGCCAGGATCCGAATGCGCCGAAGATCGAGAGCGCGCTGGAGCGCGCCGCCGAGCAGGCGCTGCGCGCCGGCCAGATCATCCGGCGCCTGCGCGACTTCGTCTCCCGCGGCGAATCGGAGAAACGGGTCGAGAGCCTGTCCAGACTGATCGAAGAGGCCGGCGCCCTCGGGCTGGCAGGCGCGCGCGAGCAGGACGTGCAGCTTCGCTTCAGCCTCAATCCCAATGCCGATCTCGTGCTCGCCGACCGGGTGCAAATCCAGCAGGTGCTGGTCAACCTGTTCCGCAACGCGCTGGAAGCGATGGCGCAGTCGCCTCGGCGCGAGCTCGTCGTCACCAACACCCGCGTCGCCGACGACATGATCGAGATCGAGGTCTCCGATACCGGCTCCGGCTTCCAGGACGACGTCATGCCAAACCTGTTTCAGACTTTTTTCACCACCAAGGACACCGGCATGGGCGTGGGACTGTCCATCAGCCGCTCGATCATCGAGGCTCACGGCGGCCGGATGTGGGCCGAGAGCAACGCATCGGGTGGAGCGACATTCCGCTTCACGTTGCCGGCAGCCGACGAGAACTGATCCATGACGACCAAGGGAATCATCTACGTCATTGACGACGACGAGGCGATGCGGGATTCACTGAACTTCCTGCTGGATTCGGCTGGCTTCGGCGTCACGCTGTTCGACAACGCGCAGAGTTTTCTCGACGCCCTGCCCGGCCTCGCCTTCGGTTGCGTCGTCTCCGACGTGCGCATGCCCGGCATCGACGGGATCGAGCTTCTCAAGCGCCTGAAGGCGCAGCGCAGCCGGTTTCCAATCCTGATCATGACCGGCCATGGCGACGTGCCGCTCGCGGTCGAGGCGATGAAGCTCGGTGCCATGGATTTCCTGGAAAAGCCGTTCGAAGATGACCGCCTCGTCGCCATGATCGAATCCGCGATCCGCGAGGGCGAGCCGGCGGCCAGGAACGATGCCATCGCCCAGGATGTCGCCGCTCGCGTCGCTTCCCTGAGCCCCAGGGAACGCCAGGTCATGGAGGGGCTGATCGCGGGCCTCTCCAACAAGCTGATCGCCCGCGAGTACGACATCAGCCCGCGCACCATCGAGGTCTACCGGGCCAATGTGATGACCAAGATGCAGGCCAACAGCCTGTCGGAATTGGTGCGGCTGGCCATGCGTGCCGGAATGCTCAACGATTGAAGTCACCAGGATTGAGGCAAGTCAAAACCGCTCGCTCGCCCTGTGCTACCAGATCGGAATGATTGCGATCAGCTCCCATCCTGAGCGGCTCCCGATGTCGTCACCAGCAAAGCCAAGCATCTATGTGGTCGACGACGATGCCGCTGTGCTCGGCTCGCTGAGGTTTTTGCTGGAAACCGACGGTTTTTCCGTGCGGACCTTCAGGAATGCCACAGCGCTGCTCAATGCGGCGAGCCCGTCCGGTGCAGACTGTTACGTGATCGACTACAAAATGCCCGACATCAACGGCATCGAGCTGGCCGGGCGACTGCGCCAGTCCGAGGGCGATACCCCGGTGATCCTGATCACCGGCTATCCCGACCCGAATATCTCGGCCCGGGCGGCGGCCGCAGGCGTGAATGAAGTGATTCTGAAGCCGCTTCTGGACGAAAACCTGGTCAAACGCATTCGCCACGCCATCCAGAACCGGGTCCATAGCTGACCTACGGGATTCTACGTAAGGCACCCCCCTTAAGATATCTCGCGAAATTTTCGAGGCACCCGATACCGCGTAACAAAGCGCCATCACAACGGAGATGGCGCAGATGCTGACCCAGACGATCAACACCCAGGCGATCAAGACCCAGATCAACGGCAGCAAGATCGCCCCGGGCTATCCCGTCTCCGACCAGTTCGGTGCGATCGCCGGCCATGTCGGCCTCGTTGCCACCGAGTTCTCCTACCGCAAGGAAGAGGAGATCTATGGCGAGGACGAGCCGGCCGAGTATGTCTATCAGGTCGTCACCGGCGCCGTGCGCAGCTACAAGCTTCTCTCCGACGGCCGCCGCCAGATCGGCTCCTTCCACCTTCCCGGCGACGTATTCGGCCTCGAATCCGGCACCACCCACCGCCTTGCTGCTGAAGCTATCATCGACACCACGGTGCGCCTCGTGAAGCGCGCGAGCCTCGAGAAGGCCGCAGCCACCGACGTCCAGGTCGCCCGCAAGCTCTGGGCCATGACCGCCGGTGAGCTTCGCCACGCCGAAGACCACATGCTGCTGCTGGGCCGCAAGACCGCGATGGAGCGCGTCGCAACCTTCCTGCTCGAAATGGACCGCCGCCTCGCGGTTGCCGGTATGATGGCGCTGCCGATGTGCCGCCGCGACATCGGCGACTATCTCGGTCTCACGCTCGAGACCGTCTCGCGCGCGCTGTCGCAGCTTCACGCCCAGGGCATTCTCGGCTTCTCGGGCGCCCGCCAGATCGTGCTGCGCAACCGCGCACGCCTGCACAATCTCGACGCCTGATCTCTTCTCTCCCATCCACTCATGGCCGGCTGAATCGGTTCAGCCGGCCATTTCTTTTGCTACGATCATGTCCGTGCGCCGCGTCTCCGGCATCACAAGCAGAATAAGCAGAAGTCCCGTCGCCGCGATGCCGGACAGTCCGGTGAACGCCATCGCATTGCCGAATTTATCGCTGACATAGCCGCCAAGCGCGGTGCTCAGCGACGCGCCGATGCCCATTGCCGTGCCGACGATGCCCTGCGCGAGGTTGAAGTGGCCGCTGCCGAAGGCGACGTCGGCCACGATCAGCGGGATCATCACCGCGAACACCGCCGCAGTGAGGCCGTCGAACACCTGCACCAGCACCAGCAGATACGGATCGCGCACGGTCGCGAACAGCAGACCGCGAATCGTCAGCGCCGCGAATCCGATCAGCAGCAGCGGCCTGCGGCCCCATGCTTGCGCCTTGCGCCCTACGCTCGGCGACAGCAGCGCCACGATCGCCTGCGGCACGACGATGCAGAAGGCGACGAGGACCGTCGCCCACTCGCTCGATCGCGCCGTCACCGCGCTTGCCATCAGCGGCATCATCGAGGCGTTCGCGAGCTGCAACAGGAGCACGCTGAGCGCAAAGACGATGAGCGGCCGCTGCCGGATCAGATGCCAGATATTGGTGTCGCCGCGATCCTCCGCCTCGCGCGGCATCTCGCCGTGACAGCGCGCGATGTCGACCTCGTGCTCGCGGATGCGAGAGAGGGCGATCAAGGTGGGAATTGCGAGCAGGAAGGTGACCAGGAACACCGAGCGGCTCGACAGCAGATAGCCGGCCGTTCCCATCACCGCGGCCGCAACACCGTTGCCGAGCGAAGCAAAGCGCGCGTTGCGGCCGAGACGCTCGCCGATCGCGAGCGGGCCGACCAGACCGAGGCTGATCGCCGCGATCGCCGGTCCGAGCACGCAGCTCGCGGCGGCGTGCAAGGTGGCCGCAGCCACCACCACGGGGAAGATCGGCATCGCCGCATAGGCGAGCGCGCAGCAGCCTATGGTGGCGATCGCGAGGCCCGCGACCAGCCGCTCGGATTTCGCGGCGTCGATGATGGCGCCGCCCGGCATCTGGCCGATCAGGGCAACGATGCCGCCGATCGACAGCACGAGGCCGATCTCGACCTGGGTCCATTTCTGGGTCGTCAGATAAACCGCGATGAACGGCCCGAATCCGGTCTGCACGTCGGCGAGGAAGAAGATGAACCAGTCGAGGCCGCGCAGGCTCTGGCGCGACGGCGCCGGAATGCCGGCGGGCAACGGCGCCGCAAATTTGTCCTGCTCAACGCGGCCCTCGCGATCCGCATGATTCGGCTTCCTCGACAACAGCACCGGCGGCCATCCCTCCCCGCGCCTCACTGAACAGCTTGCAGCGGCTGCAGGCTGCCGGACGCGCCGAGCACCACCATCGGCGTGTCCTCCTTGTACTCCGGCGCGGCCGCGACCTGCGCCTTGGTCAATTCCAGCGTGATGCTGTCCTTCTTGTTGGTGATCTTGCCGAATCGAAGCGCGTTCCAGTCCACTACGATCTTGCGGCTGCCGACGCCGAGGAAGCCGCCGAAATCGATCACGGCGGCGCGCACGTGCCCGCTCCGGTCGACGATGACGTCGACGATGCGGCCCATGTCCTCGTTCGCCGCGCTGAGCACGTCACGACCAAGCACACCGTGCGCATCGCTCGCGCCGATGATCGTGACCGACGGCGGCGGCGCGGCATTCTTTGGCGTGACGGGGACCGATGACGCCGGCGGCTGCGCCGTCGGCGGTGCATTCGCTTCGGTCGAGGGTGCGGGTGACTCCTCCGCGGCGCGTGATACCGCGAGCGTCATTCCGCAGACGATCACGACGCCCAAGGCCAACCATCCGGCGGTACGCATGCACCCTCCTCCCGGCACGCCGTCAGCGCGCCAGCACGATCGAGACCTGGATCTGGCCACGCGTGCGCAACACCTCCAGCGCCACGTCGTCGCCATGGCGGCTGACGCGCAGGTCCACGCTGGACCCGCCCAGACGCAGATCGCGCAATATCACCTCGTGCAGAAACGCCGGCAGGTGCGGATTGCGCAGCCGGATCTCGCCGCGCGCCACGTCGAACTCGATGCCCAGCGCCGCCTCCAATAGCGTGAACGCCGTTGCGCTGGCCCAGGCCTGCGGCGCGCAGGCGACCGGATAGAGCGTCGGGCCGCGCCGCTTTTCGCGCCGGAAGCCGCAGAACAATTCGGGCAACCGGCGCAGGTCCATGTAGGTCGCGGCGTCGAACAGTCCCTTGAAGACATGCGCGACCGAATGCTTGAGCCCGTAGCGCGCGAGCCCGAGCGCGATCAGCGCATTGTCATGCGGCCAGATCGACCCGTCATGATAGGACATCGGATTGTAACGCACCTCGCCGACAGCGACGGTGCGGATGCCCCAGCCCGAGAAGAAATGCGGCCGCATCAAATCGGCGGCGACGAGGCGCGCACGGTCCTCGCGGATCATGCCGCTGAACAGGATCTGGCCGGCGTTCGAGGTCCGCACCTTGCAGGGCCGCTTCTTGCCGTCGAGCGCAAGCGCATAGGTGCCGAGCTCCTCGCACCAGAACGCGGTCTCGAAACGCTCGGCCAGCGCCTTGGCCTCGGCCTCGAGCTTTTTGGCGAGATCAGGCTTGCCAAGCCGGAGCGCGCAGCGCGCGGCGAGCCGCTTGGCGGCAAAGACGTAACCTTGCACTTCGGCCAGCGCGAGATTGCCTTCCGCAAGCTGGCCATCGGCATGGAAGATCGCGTCGTAGGAATCCTTCCAGCCCTGGTTGGCGAGGCCCTTTTCCGTAGCGCGCTGATACTCGACGAAGCCGTCCTTGTCGGGGTCCCCCGGACCGTCGATCCAGGCCAACCCCGCTTCGATGGCCGGCCACAGCTCGGTCAAGGTCTTCTCGTCGCCGGTGCGTTCGAAATAGCTTCCTGCCAGCAGGACGAACAAGGCCGTGGAATCGACGCTGCCGTAATATTGCGCGAACGGCACCTCGCGCAGCGCCGCCATCTCGCCGCCGCGCATCTCATGCAGGATCTTGCCCGGCGCGGCATCGGCGAGCGGATCGACCGCCTTGGCCTGGAAATGGGCAAGCCGCCGCAGCACGCCCTTGGCGATCCGCGGGTCGACCCATAGCATCTGTAGCGCGGTGATCAGCCCATCGCGGCCGAACGTCGTCGAGTACCAGGGAATCCCCGCATACGGATAGCGGCCCTGCGGCGTCTCCGTCATCAGCATGTTGAGGTCGGCCATGGCCTGGCACAGCACCTCGTTGAAGATGTTGTTGGAGGTCTCGATGCTGGCGGCGCCCATCGTCGATCGGCGCATCTCGCGGCGGTGGGCGAGCAGGCTTCTGAAAAAGCGCGCCGGCTTCTCCGCGACCGGCCGATTGCAGGACACGGCCACGAACAGGGATTTCGACTCATGAGGGTCGAGTTCGAGCTGCCAGGTCGCGGCGTTCACCGACAACTTCGTCGGGCGCGGATCGAAATGCAGGCCCGTGGTGCGCTCGGCGTCATCAAGACCGCGGTAGTCGAACAGCACGTCGGTCGGTCCCAACAGCCGGCTCGAGCCGATGCCGCGGCGCGGGCGCCGCTCGCCGCGGACTTCGAACAGATCGGCGAAATCATTGTCGAACAGCAGCGTCAGCGCGAAGCCAGTCGGGCGGTCGCCGTGGTTCTGCACGCCGATGCGCTGATAGGCGGTCCCGCGCCACAGGAAGATCGTGCGCACGATGTGCAGCAGGTCCTTTTGCAGCACGAGGCTGCCCTGCCGGTAGATGTCCGGATTGGTCAGATCGACGGTCAGGGCTGAATTGTCGTCGCGCAGGTTCGAGCCCAGCAGCAACGGCTGGAGATCGTCTAGCACGAGCTCGAGCCTCGCAAGGTAGCGCGTGTCGTGATGGAACAAGCCATCGGGCCCACCGGCCGAAGCGCCGATGTCGCCATGGCTGTCGAGCACGATAAAGGTGTCGTCGTGCTTGAGCGAACGCCGCGGCCGCGCCGACGGTCCCGTCATCGGAATATAGAAAGGCTGTTCCGCGACCTGGTCCACGGTCCGCGTCACGGAGACGAATTGGGTAACGGCTTCAGCCGACATCAGCAGCTCCCCTGCGCTTGTTTCGACACGCAACCGACTCGAACGCGACTGTGGTTTACGCGGCGGCTTGGGCGAGCCGGCTCATTTCCTGCGTGACCAGCTCACGATAGGGCCCGTGGCCCTGCATCAGACGCTCGGGCGACCCGTCCTCAATGATCTTACCACCCCTCAACACGACCACGCGATCGAAATTGCGCAGGGTCGCGAGGCGATGCGCGATCGCGATGACCGTGCGGCCGCGCATCAGCCGCGACAACGCCTCGCGGATAGCCTCCTCGGATTCGCTGTCGAGCGCGGCGGTCGCCTCGTCCAGCAGCAGGATCGGCGCGTCCTTCAGGAAGGCGCGCGCAATCGCGATGCGCTGGCGCTGACCGCCGGACATCTTGACGCCGCGGTCGCCGACCATGGTGTCGAGACCACCAGGCAGGCTTTCGACGAAATCGCAGCGCGCCGCGATCGCCGCACGCAGCACCTCGTCGTCGGTCGCGTTCGGGCGACCATAGCGGATGTTCTCGCGAATTGAGCGGTGGAACAGCGAGATGTCCTGCGGCACGACGGAGATCGCCTCGCGCAGGCTCTGCTGCGTCACCTTGGAAATGTCCTGGCCGTCGATGGTGATGCTACCCTCGTCGGTGTCGTAGAAGCGCTGGAGCAGCGTGAACAGCGTCGACTTTCCGCCGCCGGACTGGCCGACCAGGCCGACGCGCTGGCCGGGCTGCAGGCGCAGGCTGAAGCGCTCGAAGATCTTTTCGCCGCCGGGATAGCCGAAAGTGACATTGTTGAACGCGATCGCGGCGCCGCTCTTCACCAGCGGCTCGGCCTCGGGGTGGTCGCGCAATTCGTGCGGCACCAGCAGCGTGGCGATCGCCTCGGTCAGCCGCGCAACGTGCTGGGTGACGTCGACCAGCGCCACCGCGAGATCGCGCGTCGCGTTCAGAATGGAGAGACCGAGGGTGCAGACCAGCACGACGTCGCCCGTGGTCGCCCGGCCATCCTGCCAGAGCATGATCGCCCAGGCCATCAGGGCGATCGTGAGCACGACTGTGACGCCGGCATGGATAAGCCGCAGCTTCTCCAGATAGCGCAGGCTGCGGCCGCGCGCGGTGAGCTCCCGGTTCACAGTCGCGTCGAACCGCTCATGCTCGTGCCCGATGCCGCAGAAGGCGCGCACCAGCGGCATGTTGCTGATGACGTCGATCATCTCGCCGTCGACGACGGCGGCCTTGTCGGCGAAGTCGTCATGCAGCGGCTTGCCCGCGGCAGCCAAGCGGAACATCGCAAGCACCATGCCGCCGGCAATTACCATCAGGCCGAGTGCCATGTAAGGGCTGACGGTTCCAATCAGCGCGATTGCCGCAACCGTTGCGATGCACGGCGGCAGCACATTCCAGACGAACATGTTTTCGACCGTGAACACCGCATTGGACGTCGCCGTGATGCGGCTCGTCAGCATGCCGGGCATGCGGTCGGAGAAGTAGCTCGGCGCGTGGCCGGTCAGATGACGAAAGATGTCACGGCGTAAATCACCGGTGACACGGACGAAGGTGAAGCTGGCCGTCCAGCTCGCAATCCGCCAGAGGAAATTGTCAGCGGCGATCAGCGTCATGAGGAATATGAATGCCAGCCATACGCTTCCACCATGCGAAGCGCCGGCCGACAAACTGTCGACGAGGGATTTGACGCCATACTGCGTGCCTACGGAGCAGGCGACGGCCGCTACCACAGCGGTCAGGATCACGAGATGCGACGTGAGGCGACGCCGAAGATAGCGCAAAACAAAGGCAAACGGCCGGTGCGCATATCCAGAAAGATGATCCATGTGACTATCGACCCCGTCGTGATGATTCAGACTTTTGTTGTTAGCCGACTGAACATCGACCACTCGCCTCGGTTCCCGGGCACACTCATCACGACATGCGGATGCGGGCGTTCTGCGATGATGTGATGGCAGCATCGCGACGGGCATCCGACGTGTCGAATAAGTAACGTTCGGAGGGAGGAACTTCGCAAGTGCGGGAACGTTCCCTTGATTGGCATGCCGGTGCTGAACAGGCGGGGGCTTTCCTACACATGATCGCACAGAGGAGATGGTGAGATGCGCATCGCGCAGGTAGCTCCGTTGACGGAGGCTGTTCCACCCAAGCTGTATGGCGGCACCGAGCGGGTGGTGCATTGGTTGACGGAAGAGCTGGTGGCCCTTGGGCATGACGTAACGCTATTCGCCAGCGGCGACTCGCAAACCTCGGCAAAGCTGGATGCGCTGTGGCCGCGGGCGCTCCGCCTCGACGGTTCCGTGCGCGATCCCAATGCGCTGCACATGGTGATGCTGGAGCGGGTGCGGCAGAAATGTGACGACGAGGAGTTCGATTTCCTCCACTTCCATCTCGATTATTATCCGTGGTCGCTGTTCTACCGGCAGCCGACGCCGTTCCTGACCACGCTGCACGGTCGGCTCGATCTGCCGGAGCATCAGCCGGTCTTCAAGACCTTCTCGAAGGTCCCCGTCGTCTCGATCTCGAATGCGCAGCGCCGGCCGGTGCCGCAGGCGAACTGGGTGAGGACGATTCACCACGGCCTCCCGGAGAACCTGCTGACGCCGAAGCCGGCGAAACAGGAATATCTCGCCGTGCTCGGCCGCATCGCGCCGGAAAAGGGCGTCGACCGCGCCATCAAGATCGCGACGCATTGCGGCATTCCGCTCAAGATCGCCGCCAAGGTCGATCGGGCCGACCAGGATTACTATGACGAGCTGATCCGGCCGATGATCGAGAACAATCCGCTGGTGGAATTCATCGGCGAGATCAGCGATCACGAGAAGTCGGAGTTTTTGAGCGGCGCGCTGGGCTTGCTGCTGCCGATCGACTGGCCGGAGCCGTTTGGACTGGTGATGATCGAGGCCATGGCTTGCGGAACGCCGGTCATCGCCTTCAACCGCGGCTCGGTGCCGGAAATCATCGACGAGGGCCTCACCGGCTTCGTCGTCGAGGACGTCCTCAGCGCGGCCGGCGTCGTCGGTCGCCTGCCGCAACTCGACCGCTCCGTTATCCGCAAGCAGTTCGAGACGCGCTTCACGGCGCGCCGCATGGCGCTGGATTATCTCGCGGCCTATCGCAGCCTCGGCGAGGAACAGGCGCCGCGGATCAAGCTGGTGAGCAGCGCGGAGTAGCCACTGTCGTGCCCCGCGCAGGCGGGGCATCCAGTACGCCGCGGCTTCTCGGTTCGATCAGCGGCGTCACTGAATACTGGATCGCCCGGTCAAGCCGGGCGATGACAATGAGAACGCGCTGACGGCTGCCCTACCTCACCACCGCCCGCTTCGGCTCGACGATCTCGAACATGCGCGGGAATTCGTCCATCAGGCCCATCAGCTCGGCGAGGCGCATCGGGTTGCCGGCGAATTTGACCTTGCCGGCAGTCACGGCCTCCGGGAAGCTGGTCAGTTTTGCGATCACCTCATCGAGCGTCGACCGCGCCAGCGTGAAGCTGGCATCGGCATTGTCCGCCTGCATGCCCTCCGTGTAAGTCAGCGCGCAGTTCTCCAGATTGAGCACGAAGGTCTCGCCGGTGTCGGAAAAGCTCCAGTTCAGCACGATGTGCTTTCCTTCCGCCTTCGGTCCGTTGAGGCGGATGCCGAGCACGTCCCAGAGCTGTGAGGTGCGCAGCGCCGCCAGCGTCTCGCGCGGCATCGGCGGGCGCGAAGGCACCTTCGGCATGCCCTGGCGCAATTCCTGCGCGCCGAACAGATAGGCATTGCGCCAGGTCGCGCTTTCGGCGGCGTAGCCGAGCTGCTCCAGCGTATCCGCCAGCAACGCACGCGCAGCCTGATTGTCCGGCTCGGCAAAGACGAGATGGCCGAGCGCCTGCGCCACGAAGCGGAATTCGCCCTTGTCGAAATCGACACGCGCCCGCGCGAGGATGGCGCCGGCGCCGCCCATGTACTCGACATACTTCTTGCCCGACTCGACCGGCGGCAGCGGGTCGAGATTGACCGGATTGGCGTCGTACCACCCCAGGTACTTTTGATAGATCGCCTTCACATTGTGCCGGATGTGGCCGTAATAGCCGCGGCCGTGCCAGGCGCCCTCCAGGCTCTTGGGCAGCTGGATCGCTTCGGCGATCTCGGCTGCGGTGAGGCCGTGGTTCATCAGGCGAATGGTCTGGTCATGCGCGAACTTATAGAGGTCGCGCTGTTGCCGGATCATCGTGCCGATGCGTTCGCGTCCCCACACCGGCCAGTGATGCTGGCCACACATCGCCTCCGCCTTGCCGTCCCAGAGCTGCAGGGCCTCGCCCAGATATTTCGACCAGGCCAGCGCGTCACGCACGTCGGCGCCGCGGAACGGCAGCAGATTGTGGAAATTGTGGGTGCAGTTCTCGGCGAGGTTCAACAGCTTGTAGCGCGGGATGAAGAAATGCATCTCCGCCGGCGCTTCGCTGTTCGGCGCCATCTGGAATTCGAATTCGACGCCGTCGATCACGCGCCTGTCGCCGGTCGCCATGATCAAATCGGTCGGCCGCAGCAGCGCCACCGAACCTGCCGCCATCGACTTGCCGAGGCCGCAATCGACCTGCCCGCGCGCGCCCTTGGCGAGGAGCGGCCCGAACTGGTACTGCGCCCGGCGCAACATCGCAGGTCCCGCGATGATGTTCTCGGAGACGGCATGCTCCATGAACAAGTTCGGCGCGATGATCGGCACGCGGCCGGTCGCGAGTGCATCCTCCTCCAGCACGCCGCGCGCACCGCCCCAATGGTCGGTGTGGGTGTGGGTGAAGATCACGGCCGCAACCGGCCGCTGGCCGCGGTGCTTGTAGTAGAGATCGAGCGCGGCGCGCGCGCCCTCGATCGAGGTCAGGGTGTCGACGACGATGACGCCGCTGTCGCCTTCGATCAGCGTCATGTTGGCGATGTCGAGCCCGCGCACCTGGTAGATTCCGGGCACGACCTCGAACAGGCCGTGCTGCATGTTGAGTCGCGATTGCCGCCACAGGCTCGGATTGACCGTGGCTGGCGCCTGCTCGGCGGCGAGAAAGCCGTACGGCTCGAGGCTCCAGACCGTCCGCCCTTGCGGGTTGGTGATCGCCGCGTTCTCGATCGTGCCGAGGAAGCCGCGCGCGGCGTCGTCGAAATCCCGCGTGTCGGAGAATGGCAGCGCGTTCAGCATCGCCGTTTGCTGCGCGATCACGGACGGCGTTGCGCCCTTCGGCGTGTCGCTGGCTTCGATGCTGCTCATAATGCCCTCCCGGCTCGTCTCTTGGGAGGTATCTAACCGCATCTCGATTGCGGTTCCAACAAGTCCTTACGCGGCCAAACCTCCGGCCACCGACTTATCGGAGACGCGCATGTCCGCCATCCGCAGCTCCCGCGCGAGCACGTAGCCGCCGCCATCCTGCTTGGCGCGGTACATCGCCCGGTCGGAGCGTGACAACAGCCCCTCCACAGTGCGCCCATCCTGCGGCGCGACGGCAACGCCGACGCTGACGCCGAGCCCGATCACCTGCCCGTCGACATCATAAGGCGCGCTGATCGATTGCACGATCCGCCGTGCCATCGCTTCCGCATCGGCCGCCGCGCGCTGCACCAGGATGAACTCGTCGCCGCCCATCCGGACCACGAGATCATGAGGTGCGGCGAGCGCCTTGAGCCGCCCGGCCACCTGCTTGAGCAGCGCGTCGCCAACAGGATGGCCGAAGCGGTCATTGGCCTCCTTGAAGCGGTCGAGATCGAGCGCATGGATGGCGATCATGCTGGAATTTCCGTCCGCCAGCATTCGCGGCAGATCCTCCGCCAGCACCGAACGGTTGAAGACGCCGGTCATCGAGTCCGAGCGCGCGAGCCGCTCAAACTGTCGCTTGAGCGTGATCTGTCTGATCGAGGCATTGAAGCTCAGCCGCACCATCTCGAAGCTCGCGGCCACATACATCAGGATGAGGAGCCCGAGCCCGACATGACGCAGATCGGGCTGCATGAACGTCACGATCGCGGCGGGCGCGGCGATCGCGACCAGATCGAGCAGCGCTGCGACCGGGCGTAGCGCCAGCCGCGCCACCACGCCGGCACCGAAGCCGAAACCGATGCCGACCGCCATCACGCAGCAGAGCGCATCGCCCAGCACGATGCTGCGCGCGGCAAACACGCCGAGCACCATGGCCGTCATGACCGTGCCGGAAATGTACCGCCGTTCCCAACGCGCGGCCTCGGCCCGATCCAGCTGCGGCGGCTGCGAGAGGCGACGGCGGAACGCCGCGATTTCGAACAGGCGGATCATGGCCACCACGACGCCGGCGGCCGTAAGGACTGCCGTGACCGCGTCACCGGTCTCGTAGGTCGTGATCGCGCCGACCATCACCTGGCAGACGGCGGCGAGAATAGTGGGCACCGTCGTGCCGTGCAGCCCCGTGATCACTTCCATGTAGACGGCGTCGGAAATCGACGCCCGTCCGGATTCCATTCTGTTGAACAACATGCCAGCCCCATCCGCTGGCACGGTTCTACCGCAGATCCGTAAAAATGCGTGCACCGCACAGCAGTGGCATTTGAGCGAGCGGATTTACCGCGCGTTAGCCATGCATCGCCTGTGCCCGATTACATGCCCAGCAATCTCGGCAGCCACAGCGACAGACCCGGCCAGTAGGTCACGACCACGAGGAACGCGAGCATCGTCAGCAGCCACGGCCACACCGCCACCGTGAGCTCGGTGATGCCCATCTTGGCGATGCCTGAGGCGACGTAGAGATTGAGGCCGACCGGGGGATGGCACAGCCCGACCTCCATGTTGACCGTCATCAGGATGCCGAAATGGATCGGATCGATGCCGAGCTTGATCGCAACCGGAAACAGGATCGGCGCCATGATCAGGATGATCGAGGACGGCTCCATCACGTTGCCCGCCACCAGCAGCAGGAGATTGACGAGGAGGAGGAAGCCGATCCAGCCGAGGCCCTGGTCGATCATCCATTGCGCCAGCGCTTGCGGCACGTTTTCGTAGGTCATCAGGAACGAGAACAAGACTGCGTTGGTGATGATGTAGAGCAGCATCGCCGAAAGATTTGCCGACGACAGCAGCACGCGCGGCACGTCTCGCAGCTTCAGATCCTTGTAGATGAACACTGCGACGATGAAGGCGTACACGGCGCTGACGGCGGCAGCTTCGGTCGGCGTGAACAGGCCGCTGTAGATGCCGCCAATCACGATCACGATCAGCAGGATACCCCAGATCGACTTGCGGAACGCATCGAAGCGTTCGTAGAAGGTTGCTTTCGGCATCCTCGGATAGTCGTTACGCCAGGCCCGATAGAACGTCGTGGCGCCGAGCAGCATGGCGAGCACGAGCCCCGGCACGATGCCGGCGATGAACAGCTTGCCGACGGAGGTGTTGGTAGAGACGGCAAAAAGCACCATCGGAATCGAGGGTGGAATGAGAATTCCCAGCGAGCCCGAGGTCGTGATCACGCCCGCCCCGAACCTCTTCGGAAATCCCTGCGCGACCATCGCGGGCAGGATCACCGATCCGATCGCCACCACGGTGGCCGGCGACGAGCCGGAAATCGCGGCGAACAGCGCGCAGGCGACCACGCCCGAGAGCGCGAGACCGCCGTACCAATGCCCGACCAGCGAAGTCGCGAACGCGATCATCCGGCGCGCGACGCCGCCATGGGTCAGGAAGTTGCCGGCAAGGATGAAGAACGGGATCGCCATGATCTCGAAGCTCTCGATGCCGGTAAACAGCTTCAGCGCCACCGATTCCGTTCGCACGTCGGTCAACGTGAACATGAAGCTGAGCACGGTCAGGCCGAGCGCGATCGAGATCGGCATGCCCGTGAGCATCAACGACAGCAGAAGGCCGAAGACGACGGCGACACGCAGGCCCTGCGGCAGCGTGATCACGTGCGCGGAATGGGCGAAGCACACGGCGACGATCAGAACCGGCAACAACATCAGGACCCAGCCGAGCGGGCTGCGTTCGTCGCGGACGACTTGACTGCGCGTGACCGGGGCCGGATGGACCGGGTCTACTTCCACGCCCTCGACGCCGGCCATGTCGTGATGCGGCAGCTCGCCGGTGTGATAGAACGACCAGGCGACCTGCAGGAAGCGGAAGCACATTAGCCCGGAGCCGAGCGGGATGGTGAGATACACCAGCCACATCGGCGCTTCCAGATCGTTGGATTGCTGGCCGGTCTGCCACATCTGGCCGACGAACGCGGCCCCGAAATAGCACACGATGGCCGTAAAAAGGGCGCCGCACATCAGGCCGAACGTGATGACGCGGCGGCGCGATCCGCCGGGAAGGATGTTGACCAGGACGTCGACGCCGACATGGATGCCGGTGCGCACCCCATAGGCCGCACCGAACTTCGCCATCCAGATGAACATGTAGATGCAGAGTTCCTGCGCCCAGGACAGGTCGAGAGCGGCAAGCCAGACGAACGCCGCTCGCGCGGGGACGGCCAGCAAGGCCAGGTTGCGCGCCTCCGCCCATTTGGCGATGTCGATCGACAGCCCGGCGCCATATCGGTGCAGCACGGCAACGAAGATGAGCAATGTCGCGGCCGCGATCATCGTCGCGATCAGCCATTCCTCGAGATGATCGAGCACACGATTGAATGCACGCAGCAACTTGGTCCCCTCAGCTTGGCTCATCATTCAAGAGCAACGGCCGGGAGTGCGATCACCCCCGACCGTTCATGGTTGTTCTCAAAACGCGCCCGCGTCAGTTCATCTTGACGTCGAGTTCCTTGGCGACGAGATCGAGCACCTCCTGCCCGACCCGCCCCTTCGCCCATTTGTAAGTCGGCTGCATCGCTTCCTGCCACGCCTTGCGATCGGCGTCAGTCAGATAATGCAGCGTGGTCTTGCCCGTCTTCTTGATCTCGGCCAGCGCATCCTCGTTTTCCTGGTGCGCGATCCGGTTGGTGTAGTCGGTCGCCTCGTTCATCGCCTTCTCGAGCTGGGCGCGGATATCAGGCGGCAGGCCGGACCAGAATTTCGAATTGACGATGACGGCATACTGCAGGTGCGCGTGATAGGACACGGTGATGTCCTTCTGCACCTCGTAGAACTTCTGCGTCAGGTAGTTGGATGCGGTGTTCTCGCAGCCGTCGACCACGCCCGTCTGCAAAGCCTGGTAGACTTCGGAAAACGCCATGATCTGGGGGATCGAGCCCATGATCCGAAGATATTGGTCGGCGACCTTCGATCCGGAGATGCGGAATTTGAGACCCTGGAAATCGGCCGGCTTCATCAGGGGACGGTTGGCGGAGAGCATGTGGAAGCCGTTGTCCCAGTAAGCGAGCCCGGTGATGCCCTTGGTCTCGAGCTTCTCGAACAGCCACTTGCCGATCGTGCCCTTCATCGCGTTCGAATAGGTCTGGTCGTCCTTGAACAACCAGGGCAGGTCGAGCGCCTCGAATTCCTTGATACCGAGTGGTGCGAACTTCGCGGTCGAGGGGGCAAGCATCTGCACCGAGCCGAGCTGCAGCGCCTCGATCTCCTCCTTGTCCTTGTACAGCGTTGAGTTCGGGTAGATTTCGACCTTGACCTTGCCGTCGGTGTACTTCTCCGCAAGTTCCTTGAACTTCAGGGCGCCCTTGCCCTTGGGAGTGTCGTTGGCGACGACGTGGCTGAATTTAATGACGATCGGACTCTGGGCCTCGACGACGGCGGGACACAGGAGAACAGCTGCGGCGGCGACCGCAAGAAGCAGCTTGCGCATGAACGAACCTCCCAACAACCTCTAAAACCGGGTCTTTTTTGTTTTCCGATTTCAGTACTGACAGCAATCCGCCACCCGAACAACTAGACCTAAGCCCAATTTGCCGTAGCCAAGCTATCTTGCGCAACCCGGCTCCTGCTGCCGTTCCCGGAAGCGAGCGCTTATGTCGCATTGCGGTAGTGCGATCAGCCGTTGCGCTGGGCGACCATGAACAGACGCCGGAACGGAAACAGCGTCTGTCCCGCGGCGTTCTTCGGATAGGCTTTCGCGACCCGCATCCCATAGGCGGCTTCGAACGCGGCCTTCTCGTCGCCCTGCAAGATATCGAGATAGCGCGTGAGCCAGGTCCCCTTGGTCCACTCCTTCACGGGATTCTCGCCTTCCAGCACCTGCAGATATTCGGTCTCCCAGATGTCGATATTGGCCGACATCGGAGCAAGAAGACCGTGATAATAGGCCGGCGCTTCGACCGGCGGCGGCGTGACGAGATGCTCGACCTTCGACCGCCAGGGACCGTTCAGCGCCGTCTCGCCGATCAGCACATGCGAGGGCGCTAGAAAGTTTCGCGGCATCTGCACCGCGAGCATCCCGCCAGGCGTCACCTTCTCCATGATCGACGGAAACAGTGCCGCATGATTGGGCAGCCAGTGCAGCGCGGCATTGGAATAGACGACGTCATATTGCTTCGTCGGGCGCCAATGGCCGAGGTCCTCGTGTGACCATTCCACGTCCGGCGCCGCCTTGCGACCGGCGGCGACCATCTCGGCTGAGCCCTCGACACCGGTCACCGTCGCGTCCGGCCAACGCTCCTTGATCAGCTTGGTGACGTTGCCGGCGCCGGCGCCGAGATCGGCAACGGCACGCGGACCAGAATCCGGAATCCGCATCAAGAGGTCGACGGCGGGCCGGAGCCGGTGGCCGGAGAATTTCAGATATTGCTGCGGATCCCAGACCATCGCTCGGCGCCTTTTCTTTTTCGTGTTTCCTTCAACGCGGCTCTTGGTTACCACTGCTCGTCCCGGTCGGGCAAATCAGGCTGACGGGGACAGGGCAGGAAACGAACAGAAAAACGATCAGCCAAACCAACAGCGACAAGCAGAAAAGCAAACAAGAGGGCGTGTCACCATGGATCTCGGGCTCACATCGAAAACCGCCGTCGTCACCGGAGCGAGCGTCGGCATCGGCCGCGCCATCGCCAAGGGCTTGGCTGCCGAAGGCGTGCGCGTCGTGGCCGTGGCACGGCGCACCGACCTGCTCGCCGAACTGGTGAGCGAAGTCGGCTCCGGTCTGATCACGCCATTCGAGCAGGACGTGATGGCCAAGGACGCGGCGGAGAGGATTTCGGCCTTCGCCGTGAGCGAGCTCGGCCATGTCGACATCCTGATCAACAATGCCGGCGGCAGCCGCCCCCTCCCCGTCGATGCGCCGGACAGCCAATGGGACGAAGCGATCGCGCTGAATTTCACCAGCTACCGCCGCATCGCGCATGCGCTGCTGCCGCAGATGATCGAACGCAAATGGGGCCGCATCGTCAACATCACCGGCAAGTCCGAGCCGGAAGGCCTCAACGCCGCGTTCGCCGCCAAAGCAGCCGTGCACGCCTGGGCCAAGGGCCTGTCGCGCGAGATCGGCGAGCACGGCATCACCATCAACTGCATCCCGCCCGGCCGCATCATGAGCGAACAGATCCGCCGCAACTACGCGCCTGATTATCGCGAGCGCTTTGCGGAGGAAGAGATTCCCGTCGGCTATTGGGGCGAGCCGGAAGATCTCGCCGCACTCGCGGTGTTTCTGGCGTCACCCGTGGCGCGCTACATCACGGGCACGGTGATCCCGGTGGATGGGGGACTGCGGAGGTATCAGTTCTGAAGCTATCATCCCCGGACTCCATCAGCCCCGAAGGCAGTCCTATCCGGACTGTCTTCAGGAGGAGCGGAAAGTGCCAGTTCGCTCTGAGGAGCTGGCTAAGGACACCAGCAGAGCGCAGACGAACCCGCCGCAATCATCTGCATACCTCAAAAGGATCTAGCGGCCTGCCCGGTAGCAGCCTTGGAATGGTGCGGCGTGAGGTCCTGCCAGACAGGATAGTTCCCGTTTGGCATCGCCGCTTGGCCGAAACCAACGTAAGCCATAGCTAGCGGCCCGCGACTGATCAATGCCGTCGCAATGCAGCTTCGCCTTTTGGACAGCGATGGAACCGTATCGCCAGCGAGTTACCCAACACGCAGCATTTCGAGTTCTTTGGAGGCCCCACAACGGATGATCCTTGATCATTGATCTAAATCAACCGACCACAGGTCGGTTCGTTCTCCTCTCAAACGAATCGCTGGTCATAGCAATCGTACCGAAATCGACCGATCGAGCTTCAATTGGAGAAAGGATGAAGCAGACTTGGTACGTAACCTTTGAATTGCCCTTACGGAGCTTTTCAAGGTTGGACGCAAGACCAACAAGAGCGGCGATTCAGGTTGCAGCGATATCGCCTCACCCTATTCGCGATCGTTCTGCAATGAGGGAGGGGATATGCGAGACGGCAAGTTCTTCGATAGCCCCGCAGGCTTGACGGTAGCCAAAATTATCTCGCTAACCGGCGCCGAATGTCACGACGCGACACGACTTTCACATCTGATTACAAACGTTGCGCCACTCGAACTCGCCGGGCCGAATGACCTCGTTTTTATCGAAAGCGGCAAGTATGCCGACGCGCTGACCAGAACGGGCGCCGGGGCCTGCCTGATGCTTCATCGCTTCGAAAGCCGCGCCCCAAGCACTCTCATCTCGCTGCTTGCGAAGCAGCCCTACCAAGCATTTGTCGACGTCCATACCGAACTTTACCCCCGATCTCTTCGGCCCACCTCCGTTTACGAAGCCAGCGATATAGCTTCCGGCTCGACGATCCATCCAACTGCGCGCCTTGCTGGCGGAATCACGGTTGATCCGGGAGCCGTGATCGGACCCCGAGCTGAGATTGGAGCGGGAAGCATCATCTCCGCAACGGCCGTGATCGGCCCGGATGTTCTGATAGGCCGCAACTGCACGATTGGCGCGGGCTGCTCGATTACACATACGCTTATGGGCGAGCGCGTCGTGATCCATCCGGGTTCCCATATTGGGCAGGACGGCTTTGGCTATGTCGCCGGTGCCCGATGGCAAAAAGTCCCGCAGACCGGGCGAGTCATTATCCGTGACGACGTAGAGATCGGGGCCGGCACGACGATTGATCGGGGCGGCATAAGAGACACGATCATCGGAGAAGCCACAAAGATCGACAACCTCTGTCAGATCGGTCACAACGTAGTCATTGGCCGCAATTGTATCATCGTCGCACAATCGGGTCTTAGTGGCAGCGTTACGATTGAAGATTTTGTCGTCCTTGGTGGCAGAGTTGCGATTGCTCCTCACGTCACGATAGGCAAGGGTGCAAGGGTGGCAGGGGGATCGGGAGTTATGACCAACGTTCCCCCGGGAACGACCTGGGGTGGCTATCCAGCCCGGCCTAGAATGCAATGGATGCGGCAACTCGCTACGCTGGCTCGACTTACCAAATCGGGCATATAGCTGAGCAACAGAGCGCCCGACAGGATCAGCGAGACCGGATTGGCGAGATGTCAGCCGCCGAGCCGTGCACGGCCTGCTCCATGGCGCGGCTGTGACCGACATTGAGCGAGCCGCCGCGGCCCCACTGTTATTCGATCACGTCGTCCGCGCGCACCAGCAACGACGGAGGTATCTCCACGCCGAGCGCCTTTGCGGTCTTGTGGTTGATGACGGTCTTGAACTGCGTCGGCTGCTCGATGGGAATCTCGGCGGGGTTGGCACCCTTCAATATCTTGTCGACGAAAACAGCGGCGTGGCGGAACATTGCGGTGAAGTCCACACCGTAACCCATCAGGGCCGCCCCCCGGGAGGCGACGATGGGTGCGGCAACCGATGGCACGCGGCACTTGTCCACAATCGCGGCCACCATGGACGTGTTGGTGACAAACGCGTTTGCGTCCGTGATCACGAGGCCGTCCATCGGGTTAGAGCCGACGAGTGACAGCGCGCTTTCGACATCGCCGGGGACGTCGACCTCGATAGCTAGTAGCTCCATCTTCAATGCCTGCGCGGCGTTCCTCATGGTGCTCATTGTAGCGTTGTTCAGTGGATTTCCTCGCTGCATGAGCACCCCTACGCGTCGCGTCGAGGGAGCCAAGCCTGCGAGAATCTCCAAGCGCTTTGCAGCCAGTTCTGTCAGGAAAAAGGTTTGCCCCGTGATGTTGCCGCCTGGATGAGCCATACTGGCTGCAAGGCCTATGGTCACCAGATCGGGGCCCACGATCATCACCGTCGGAATTTTTGTCGTCGCGTTGTGAGCGGCAAGAATCCCGGGAAATGTGGCTGTGACGAGAACGTCAACATCAAGAGCGACAAGTTCATTCGCAAGCGCCGGCAGCCTGGCGTCGTCGCCACCGGCGTCCCGGTATTCGACATGAACGTTCACGCCGTCAACCCAACCGAGATCGCTGAGCCCCTTGAGGAACGCGTCGACTTCCAAATTCCGCGGTGGGGGGAGGAGAAGGCCAATTCGCGGCATTCGCTTCGCTTGCTGTGCTCGCGCTGCCAGAGGCAACGCAGACGCACCACCAACCAGAGTCAGGAATTCTCGTCGTTTCATTACCAATCCAATCTCATACACCCGGCTGAGAACAGCCATTATTCTACGTTGGTCCAAGCGAGCCGATGACCGGGTCGGGTGAAAGGCGGCAGTCTGCACCGGAGCGATGACATCTGCTCTACCAGACTCCGGACCTGCCGATGCCCCACGCCAACCGACGCTTAGGGCCAAGGAGCGACGTTATCCCCCGCAGCAGCGGCTCGGATCATGGGGAGAGCGACGCCACGTAGGCAGCCAGCGCGATCATGTCGTTCTGCGACAGCTTTTCGACAGTCTGTTGCATCAGGGAGCTTGTGCTTGCCACGCGCCCCCCGCTTTGGAATTCATGGAGCTGGCGCACGATATAGGTCGGCGAGCGCCCGGCAATTGCCGGAATATCACCGACGCCTTTCAACTCCGGACCGTGGCAGCTACCGCAGGCAACGGTTGTTCCCGATCCGCCCGTCTTGGCGAGTGCTTCTCCCCTCGCCAGGCTTCCAACCGGCACATAGGCCGTGAAGGTCGCCCGGGAATCTCGAAGCTCGAACTGATCTACATCGTCCGGTACCTCGACGATGCGCGGGCCGAGAGTTTCGGAGCCGCCCTCCGGGCTCTTGACGTAGAACAAGCGGGACGGGCCCGTCTTTGGAATGCTCTCGCTTTCGACGACCTTGATGATCTGCTTGGGCTTCTGCGCAGAGAAATAATCTGCCGCGGCGCGCACCTCGGCGTCCGTCATGCCTTTGACTGACGCCATCATCAATTGTGTGGAGGGCCTCTCCGGCCCCGACATCTTTCGCGCGCCGCTTTTGAAATCGGCTAGCTGCTGAACGAGATAGCTCGCCGGCAAGCCCGCCAGACTCGCATTTTCAGGACCGCCGGTGCCCTCGACGCGATGGCACGATCCGCAAGCGCGGACATCCGGCTTTCGTCCGTTGGCAACGATCTCCGGCATGGCCGGATGGTCATCCGGATGCCAATCAGGCGCAAAGAAAAGGTCGCGCGCCTGCTTCCAGCTGAATGCGGCACTACTGCCGGCGAGTTGATTGGGCTTGTCGTCAGCCGGGGGCACCTTGACGGTCGGGTCCCACAAGAACGCCCAGGCCGGAAGGCCATTCTGGGCCAAGGCAGCGGTCGCGGTGAGGATCACGGTTGCCCACAAAATCGGCACAGACATCTTCATGGCAATAAACCTCTGCAAATGGATCGAGTAAATTCAGCGGAAAAGAAAAAATGAAACTCAGCACTTCGAAGCCGACAATAGACTTTTGCCGACCGGTGCAATCCTGACATCCTGCCAGTGTTTTGCCCGACGGGTCAACGTCGCGGCAGCGGCAAATGTCGTCGTGACGCGATTCGAAAATCCCTTATCGATCAAGGGGCCTTCTACTGTGCATGGGGTTGTTTTCGCGTTTTTTGTTTTGGGCGCCTAAAAAAACACGCAAGACCCCGCATGACCACTCACCTCGCCTGCAAGATCTCCGCAATCGCCGCCCCCGCCGCGATCGTGCCGAGCTCGCCGCCGACGTCGCGCGTTGCCCTGCCCTCGCCGATCGCCTTCGCCACGGCCGCCTCGATCGCACGTGCGGCTTCCTCGTAGCGCACCGCGCCGCTGTTCTCGCCATGCCAGGCCAGCAGCAACGCCGCCGACAGGATCAGCGACACCGGATTGGCGACATCCTGGCCCGCGATGTCGGGCGCCGAGCCATGCGCGGCCTGCGCCATGGCGTGGCTGTGACCGACATTGAGCGAGCCGCCGAGGCCGAGGCTGCCGGAGAGCTCGGCGGTGAGATCGGACAGGATGTCGCCGAACATGTTGGTGGCGACGATGACGTCGAACCGGTCGGGGTTGCGCACCACATGCGCCGTCATGGCGTCGACGAGGATGTCGTCGACCCCAAGACCAGTATAGGCCTTCGCCGCTTCGCGGCAGATCTCGAGGAACATGCCGTCGCCGAGCTTGAGCACATTGGCCTTGTGCACGATGGTCAGATGCCTGCGCCGCTTCATCGCCAGCCGGCACGCCGCGTGCGCGATGCGCTCGCAGCAAAGGCGCGTGATCCGGCGCAGCGAAATCACGACGTCTGATGTGACCAGCATCTCGCCATTGCCCTGCTCCATGTTGCGGTCGGCGTAAAACCCTTCCGTGTTCTCGCGCACCACGACGAGGTCGAAATCGCCGACCCGCCCGGACCGCCCCGCATAGGTGCGCGCGGGCCTGACATTGGCGTAAAGGTCGAAGTTCTTGCGAAAATACCGCGACGGGTTGATCTCGCCATGGGCCTCGTCCTTGAAGTCGAAAGTCGCGGTCGGCCCGAGGATCAGGCCGTTGGCGGCGCGGACGATACCGAGCAGCTCGGGGCGCACCGTCGTGCCAAATTGTTGGAGGCTCGCATGGCCGACTGCGTGCTCCTCCAGGCGCAGATTGAGCTGGAAGCGCTCGGAGGCCGCGCGCAGCACGCCTGATGTCGCGGTCGTGATCTCGGGCCCGATGCCGTCACCGGGCAAAACGACGATGTGCATGGCGCTCCCCTGACATTGCAGCAGTTCGCGTGATCATACGCCGGCGCCCGGAATCATCGCCCAGCCTTCGCGCATACACTGCATGCAAGCATATGCCTGTGGCAGGCGGCCGCGCCGTAGTACATGCCAAAGTCCCCTGGAGCCGGCCGCCGGAGCAACGCGCCCACGCAATGACAATCACGTTACCTGCCACCGCGCGCAAGCCCGACCACCCCATTGCCGATGGCCTTCCGCCCGCACAGCGGCGCTGGGCCATTGCCGCGATCTTCACCGCGCTGGCGATGGCCTCGCTCGACACCGCGATCGCCAACATCGCGCTGCCCGCCATTGCCGGCGACCTGCATGTCAGCCCGGAGCAATCGGTCTGGGTGGTCAACGTCTACCAGATCGCGCTGGTGGCGACGCTGCTGCCGTTGGGAGCACTCGGCGAGATCGTCGGGCACCAGCGCATCTATCTCGGCGGCCTGATCCTGTTCACCATCGCCTCACTGTTCTGCGCGGTGGCGTGGTCGCTGGAGAGCCTGCTGGTTGCGCGCACGCTGCAGGGGCTGGGTGCGAGCGGCATCATGAGCGTCAACACGGCGCTGGTGCGCTTCGTCTATCCCGGCCGGATGCTCGGCCGCGGCTTCGGCCACAACGCGCTGGTGGTCGCGACCGCCTTCACTTTTGGCCCGTCGATCGCCTCCGCCATCCTCGCGGTCGGCCCGTGGCCATGGCTATTCGCCGTCAACATCCCGTTCGGCCTGGTCGCGATCGGCATCGGATTTGCGATGCTGCCGAAGACGCCGCGCGCCGATCACGGCTTTGACTTCCTCGGCGCGATCCTGGCGTCGGCCTGTCTCGGGTTGTTCATCACGGGCATCGGCAGTGCCGCGCATAATCTCTCACCGGTGGTCGTGGGCATCGAGCTGGTCACGGCTCTCGCGCTCGGCTTCATCCTGACGCGCCGCCACGCCGACCATCCCGCGCCGATGCTGCCGATCGACCTGTTCAGCCGGCCGATGTTCGCACTGTCGGCGGCAACGGCCGTGTGCTCGTTCGCGGTGCAGGGCCTCGCCTTCGTCTCCTTGCCGTTCTATTTCGAGGACGTGCTGGGACGTTCGCAGGTCGAGACAGGCTTCTTCATGACGCCGTGGCCGCTGGTGGTCGGCATCATGGCGCCGATCGCCGGACGCCTCTCCGACCGGCACGCGGTGGGATTGCTCGGCGGCATCGGCCTCGTGATGCTCGGCCTTGGCATGGCACTGCTGGCGATGCTGCCAGCCAACCCTGCGATCCCCGACATCATCTGGCGGATGGTGATCTGCGGCATGGGATTCGGCTTCTTCCAGGCGCCGAACATGAAGGCGGTGATGTCGAGCGCGCCGCCGCATCGCAGCGGCAGCGCCTCCGGCATTGTCGCCACCGCGCGCCTGACGGGGCAGACGACGGGGGCGGCGCTCGCCGCAGCCTGCTTCTCGCTGGCCGGTCACGACGGCGCAGTCGTGGCCTTGGCACTCGGCGCCGGCTTTGCCGCGCTCGGCAGCGTGATGAGCTTTTTGCGGCTGGCGGTGAAGTAGACCGTCAGGCCAGATGTCGGGCCGCCGTTACCTCGACAGTCGCCACCGGAACGACCGTCTCCTCGTCGAGCGCAGCGAGACGCTCATCGATGGCAGCGATGACTTTGCGCGAGAACGGCCCGAGATGCGCATAGGCCGCGATCATCTGCACGGCGATCCGCGCCGATGTGGTGTCGCGCTTGGCGCAGTTCATGAAGGTCTGCCACAGCGGCCCGCGCGCCTCGGGAAGGGCCGTGACCACCTTGTGCACCGTTTCCATCGCGCCGATCCGGGCGCGGATATCGCCTTCCGCGAGCTCCTGGCGCTGGCGAGAGCGGTCGAGCAGCGTCATCAGACGGTCGATGCGCCTTGCATAGGCGGCCGGGCTGTAGATGTGCTCCAGCACGCGCTTGTAGTCCGTCAGAATGTCGCGCAACGGGCGCACCGGATCGAAGTTGATCCCGGCGGTGCACTGATCCGCGCCGATGGTCGGCGCCAAATCGTGGCCCGGATGCAACCGGCCTTCGCGCTCCAGGCGGCGCGTCAGCTGCGTGTTCGGCAAGGCATAGAGCAGGCCGACCATGCTGACCGGGATCGCCGCCTCTTCGATGAAGTCGATCATGGCATCCGCCATCGAGAGCTTCTCATTGTCGAAGCCGACGATGAAACCCGCGGTGACGAGCATGCCCGCGGCGTAGATCTTGTGGATGCTCTCGGCGATGTTCCGCCGCGTGTTCTGCTTCTTCCGCATCGCGACCAGCGTCGCCGGATCGGGACTTTCGATGCCGACGAAGATGGCGAAGAAATTCGCCGCGCCCATCAGCTCCAATAGTTCGGGATCGTCGGCCAGATTGACCGAGGCTTCCGTCGACAATTCGAACGGATAGCCGTGAGCGCGCTGCCATTCGGCGAGCTGGGGCAGGAACAGCCGCAGCGACTTCTTATTGCCGATGAAATTGTCGTCGACGAAGTCGAGATGGCCGCGGTAGCCCATGGCGTAGAGCCTGTCGAGCTCGTTCAGCATTTGCTCATTCGTCTTGGTTCGCGGCACCCGGCCATAGAGCTCGATGATGTCGCAGAACTCGCAGGTGAACGGGCAGCCGCGGGAATACTGCACGCCGAGATAAAGGTAGTCCTCGAACTTGAGCAGGTCGAAGCGCGGCACCGGCGTCTTGGTGACGTCGGCCTGGAATTTCGGCGCCGTGAAGACGCCCGAGCGTGCGCCGCTGTCCCATGCCGCGATAAATTCGTGGAGAACGCTTTCGGCCTCGCCGAGCACCTGGAAGTCGGCCCTCTCATAGATATGGGGGCTCGAGGTGGGATCGGGACCGCCGACGACCACCGGCTTGCCCGCGGCACGGCAAATTTCGATCAGGCGCAACGTGTCGGCCTGCTGCGGCATCATTCCGCCGGTGAACACCACGTCGGCCCAGGAAAGATCCTCGTCGCTGAAGGATTCCGTGTTGCAATCGATCAGCCGGACCGTCCAGTGCTCGGGCAACATCGCGGCAACGGTGATCAGCCCCAAAGGGGCCGCGGGGCGCTTCACGCCCAACACTTTGCAGGATTCGCCAAAGCTCCAGAAGGACTCTGCCGAGAACAGCGGATAGAGCATCAGGACTTTGCAAGGCTGCGGTACGTTCATGGAACCTCTTTTTGGCTGATTCCACTGTAGCAGAGCATTGTCGACTTGCACCCCGGCAAAAGGGACAAACTGTCGCTCTCGGTTCCATGGGCGTCCCGCGGAAGCCGGTAGACGTCGCCCCAAGCCATGCCGCGGGTGCTCAGGGAAGGAATCCCCGCCGGCTACCCCTCGGACTATTGATTTGAACCTTTCCAATTTGCCGGACACATTGCGCCCCTGAGTCCAATTGGTGGATTGGGCCAATCAGGGGACTGCGATGGCAAACCTAACAATCAACGGAAAAACCTTCACGCTCGACGTCGAGCCGGATACGCCGCTGCTCTGGGCGATCCGCGAAAATGCGGGCCTGACCGGCACCAAATATGGCTGCGGCATCGCACAATGCGGCGCCTGCACCGTTCACATCGACGGCGTCGCCACCCGCTCCTGCGGCGTTTCAGTCGCCGAGGCCGCAGGCAAGAAGATCACGACCATCGAAGGGCTCGCCTCCGGCAACGCACTGCACAAGGTGCAGGAAGCCTGGATTGCCCAGGACGTGCCGCAATGCGGCTATTGCCAGAGTGGAATGATCATGGCGGTGGCGGCGCTGCTGAGCGAGAAGCCGAAGCCGACCGACGCCGACATCGACGAGGCCATCACCAATATCTGCCGCTGCGGCACCTTTCAGCAGGTGCGCGAAGCGATCCACACGATCGCAAGCGCGTAAGGAGCCGCCCCATGAACAAGCATGTCTCTCCCAAGATGAACCGCCGTGCCTTCGTTGTCGGCGCCGCCGCGGTCGGCGCAGGTCTCGCAGTCGGCCTCGATATCCCCTTTGGCGGCCCCGGCGTGGTCCGCGCGGCCGACGGCTCCCCCGAGATCGGCGCCTGGGTCGTGGTCAGGCCCGACGACACCGTCGTCATCCGCGTCGCCCGCTCCGAAATGGGCCAGGGCTCGCTCACCGGCCTCGCCCAGCTCGTCGCCGAGGAACTCGAATGCGACTGGTCGAAGGTCTCGACCGAATATCCGACACCGGGCCAGAGCGTCGCCCGCAAGCGCGTCTGGGGCGATTTCTCGACCGGCGGCAGCCGCGGCATCCGCTCTTCGCAAGACTATGTCCGCAAGGGCGGTGCCACCGCACGCGTGATGCTGATCCAGGCTGCCGCCGAGGCGTGGAAAGTGCCGGCGTCGGAATGCACGGCCGCCAACAGCGTCATCACCCACACGCCGTCCGGCAAGACCACCACCTACGGCAAGGTCGCCGAGGCCGCGGCCAAGCTGACGCCGCCGGCCGACGTCAAGCTGAAGGACCCCAAGGACTGGAAGCTGATCGGCAAGGGCGTGAAGCGGCTGGACACCGCCGAGAAGACCACCGGCACCATGATCTACGGCATCGACCTCAAGCTGCCGGGCATGCTGAACGCCGCGATCAAGGACTGCCCGGTGTTCGGCGGCAAGCTGAAGAGCTATGACGAAGCCAAGATCACCGGCATGAAAGGCGTCAAGAAGGTGGTCAAGGTCGGCGACACCGCGGTCGCGGTCGTTGCCGACACCTGGTGGCACGCCAAGACCGCGCTGGAGGCGCTGCCGATCGTCTGGGACGAGGGCAACAACGCCAAGGTCTCGAGCGAGTCGATCGCGAAATGGCTGACCGAGGGCCTCGACAACGGGCAGCCGGCCTATGTCGGCAACAAGAACGGCGACGCGAAGGCGGCGATTGCCAGCGCCGCCAAGAAGGTCGAGGCCGTCTACAGCTATCCCTACCAGAACCATGCCACCATGGAGCCGATGAACGCCACGGCGGTCTACACGGCGGACAAGTGCGAGGTCTGGTGCGGCACGCAGAATGGCGAGGCGGCCTTCGCGGCCACGTTGGAAGCATCGGGCCTGTCGGCGGAGAAGTGCGACGTGCACAAGGTGATGCCCGGCGGCGGCTTCGGCCGGCGCGGCCAGACCGACTATGTCCGTCAGGCCGTCCTGATCGCCAAGCAGATGCCGGGGACGCCGATCAAGCTGCTGTGGTCGCGTGAAGAGGACATGGCGCACGGCAGATATCACCCGATCACCCAGTGCAAGATGACCGGCGCGTTCGATGCGGACAACAATCTGGTTGCGCTGCACTACCGCCTGTCCGGGCAATCGATCCTGTTCTCGCTCCGTCCCGAAGCGCTGCAGAACGGCATGGATCCGGCCGCATTCCAGGGCGTCGCCCAGACCGGCGAAGCCGCGTTCGGTTACTCCGTGCCCAACCTCCTGGTCGAGCATGCGATGCGCAACCCGCACGTTCCGCCGGGCTTCTGGCGCGGCGTCAACGTCAATCACAACGCGATCTACATGGAATGCTTCATGGATGAGCTGGCCCAGGCCACAGGCCAGGATCCGCTCGAATTCCGCCGCAAGCTGATGGGCAATCACCCCAAGCACCTGGCGGTTCTCAATGCCGTGGCCGAGAAGATCGGCTGGAGCACCCCGGCGCCGCAGGGCATCTATCGCGGCATCGCGCAGGTGATGGGCTATGGCAGCTATGTCGCCGGCGGCGCCGAAATCTCGGTGACCGACGGCAACAAGATCAAGGTGCATCGCATCGTCGCCTCCACCGATCCCGGCTACGTCGTCAATCCGGCGCAGGTGGAGCGGCAGATCGCGGGCTCCTTCGTCTATGGCCTCTCCGCGCTGTTCTACGGCGGCTGCACCGTCAAGGACGGCAAGATCGAGCAGACCAACTTCGACACCTACAATTCGATGCGGATCAACGAGATGCCGAAGGTCGAATCGGTGATGGTGCCGAGCGGCGGGTTCTGGGGCGGTGTCGGCGAGCCGACCATCGGTGTCGCGGCGCCGGCGGTGCTCAACGCGTATTTCGCGGCGACGGGCAAACGCATCCGCTCAGTGCCGCTGCGCGACCAGAACATCACCTTCGCCTGAGAAACGCCGCGGCGGCCGTACGGCCGTCGCGGCAGACGTTCCGGACAAGACTCATGAATGCTCCGGTGACACGGCGGGATGCCGTCCTCGGCATTGCCGCCGCGGCCACATCATTCGCCGTCCCTTCGATCCTGCGCGCGCAATCGGCGGGTCGCATCGTCGTGGTCGGCGGCGGCTTTGGCGGTGCGGCGTGCTCCCGCGCGCTGAAGCGCGCGCAGGCGAACTTGCAAGTCATCCTGATCGAACCCAATGCGGTCTTCACCTCCTGCCCGTTCAGCAACGAGGTGATTGCCGGCCTCCGCGACATCGAAGCTCAGCAATTTGGCTATGACAGACTCGCCGCCGAGGGCGTCACGGTGATCAGCCAGACGGTAGCCACAATCGAGCCGCAGCTGCGCAGCGTCGTGACGGCCGATGGCGTTGCGCTGCCCTATGATCGTCTCGTCCTTTCTCCCGGCATCGACTTCCATTTCGAGGCCCTGCCCGGCTACGACGGCCCGGCATCAGAAAAAATGCCGCATGCCTGGACGGCCGGCGCGCAGACGCTGCTGTTGCGTCGGCAGTTGGAGGCCATGCCGGACGGCGGCACCGTCGCTATCGCGATCTCCGCCAATCCCTCGCGCTGTCCGCCGGCGCCTTACGAGCGGGCCAGTCTGATCGCACATTACCTGAAAACGAAGAAGCCGCGCTCAAAGGTCTTGATCCTCGACGCCAAGGACAATTTCTCCCAGCAGCGACTGTTCGAAAAGGCGTGGAAGGAGCTTTACGGCGACATGATCGAACGCATCGCTCTGTCGCAAGGCGGCCGCGTGACCTCGGTCGATCCCGCGACAAGGACCATCGTCACCGAATTCGGCAACTACACACCTGACGTCGCCAACGTCATTCCGCCGCAACGCGCCGGACGCATCGCCCAGGTCGCGGGGGCTGCGGATGCCACCGGCTGGTGCCCGATCGATCCTGTTAGCTTCGAGTCGAAGCTGGTCCCGAACATCCACGTCATCGGCGATGCCTGCCTCGGCGGGGGCATTCCCAAATCGGCATCCGCGGCAAGCGCACAGGGCAAGGCCTGCGCTGCCGCGATCGTGAACCTCCTTGCCGGCCGCACACCAGAAACCCCGCGATTGACAGGCGTCTGCTACAACATTGCCGCACCCGGCTACGGCTTTTCACTCGCGGGCAACTACCAGCCCAGGGGCGACATCTTCGCCGAGGTCGAGGGCGGAACGACCAGCCCGGTCGATGCGCCGCGCGAATTGCGCGCCCGCGAGGCGGCTGAAGCCGAGCGCTGGTTTCAAACCATCACGGCGGACACCTTTGGCTAGAACAACGGTCCATATCGCAGCGCTGATCGCCGCCAGTCTCGCCTTCGCCTGCCATGCGGGAGCCGAGGAGCTCCTGCCCTACAACATCGCCGGCGACGGCATTGCGGAATCGCTCACCGGCGCGCCCGGCGATACCGCGCGCGGGCGCGCGCTGGTGCTGGCGCGCACGACGACTTGCATCCTGTGCCATTCCGGTCCCTTCCCGGAAACCCGGTTCCAGGGCGACCTCGCGCCTGACCTCTCGGGTGCAGGGAACCGCTGGACGGTGAGCCAGTTGCGGCTTCGACTGGTCGATGCAGCGCGCTTCAACCCTGAGACCATCATGCCGTCCTATTATCGCAGCGACCACCTCGTGCGGGTCGGGCGAAATTTCGTCGGCAAACCGATATTGTCCGCCGCCGAGATCGAGGACATCGTGGCTTTTCTTGCAACGCTTCGGGACTAGGACTGTTCATGCCGACCACGCGACGACAATTCCTAAATCTCGCCGGAAGCGTGACCTTCGCCGGGACGATCCCGATCGTCACGCCGCGGCCGCTCGAGGCGACACCGGCGATGCTCAGCGCCGCGATCCGCAACGTCGTCGGCGAAGCACCTGTCCGCAGCGGCAAGGTGAAGCTCGACATTCCGCCGCTGGTCGAGAACGGCAACACGGTGCCGATGACCGTGAGCGTCGCGAGCCCGATGACGGCGGACGACTACGTCAAGAGCATCCACGTCTTCAACGAGAAGAACCCGCAGCCGAACATCGGCAACTTCCATCTCGGCCCCTCCTGCGGCCGCGCCCAGGTCTCGACCCGGATCCGGCTCGCCGACACCCAGAAGGTGGTGGCGATCGCGCGTCTTTCCGACGACACGTTCTGGCAGGTCACGACCGAAATCGTCGTGACGCTGGCCGCCTGCACAGAGGAGATGAATTGATGGCCGCGCTCATCAATGTCCCGGCGAAAGCCAGACGCGGCGAAATCATCGAGATCCGCACGTTGACCTCGCACATCATGGAGACCGGCTTCCGCCATACCGCGGACGGCGCGCTGGTGCCGCGCGACATCATCACCAGCTTCACGTGCCGCTACAACGGTGCCGAGATTTTTCGCGCCGATCTCTTTCCGGCGATCGCGGCCAATCCCTATCTGTCGTTCTTCACGGTCGCAAAGGAGAGCGGCAAGTTCGAGTTCGAATGGATTGGCGACAACGGCTATTCGTCCAGCGCATCGGCGTCGATCACGGTCGAATGAGTTTCTGGCGCGCGATAGCGGCCGCGGCGCTCCTCGCCACCGCCCCTGCCCTGCTCGCCGGCGAGATTCCGCCGGACGCGCGCCGCTCCGGTTATTCGTTCATGCGGCCCGACACGCGCGCGATGCAGGATGACGACACCTCGAATCCCGGCATGCTGTTCGTGCTCGACGGCGAGGCGTTGTGGACGAAGAAGACCGGCAGCGCCGACAAGGCCTGCGCTGACTGCCATGGCGATGCACGCGACAGCATGAAAGGCGTGGCGGCGCGCTATCCGGCCTTCGACAAGGCGCTGGCGCGCCCGGTCACGCTCGACCAGCGCATCAATCTGTGCCGCAGCAATCATCAGCAGGCAACCCCGCTGCCCTACGAGAGCCGCGATTTGCTGGCCCTGTCCGCCTTCGTCGCGCACCAATCGCGCGGCGTCGCGATTACGGCCGGCGACGATCCGCAACTGAAGCCATTCGTCGAGCAGGGCCGCGACCTCTTCATGCAGCGCGAGGGCCAGCTCAACCTTGCGTGCACCAATTGCCACGACGATAATTTCGATAAGCGACTTGCCGGCGCGCCGATCACGCAGGGACAACCGACCGGCTATCCGCTTTATCGCCTGGAATGGCAGACGCTGGGATCGCTGGAGCGCCGGCTACGCAGTTGCATGACGGGTGTCCGCGCCCAGGCGTATAATTTCGGCGCCCCCGAGCTGGTCGCGCTCGAACTCTATCTGATGTCGCGGGCGCATGGCTTGCCGATGGAGACGCCGGCCGCGCGGCCCTGAATTCCGCAGATTAGGACTAGGCAGACGCAGAACGGCCGCTAGTATCCGCCCAAATTGAGTCACAGGGAGGGACCTAAAGTGGTCAACCACAAAATCTCGCGTCGTACGCTCTTGACTGGCACGGCCGCAGCTGGCGCGCTCAGTCTCACGGGATTGCCGGCGCGCGCCGAGGTGAACTGGAAGAAATACGCAGGGACCAAGCTCGAGGTGATCCTCGCCAAGGGCCCCCGCGGCGACAATCTGCAAAAATACGTCAAGGAGTTCACCGAGCTCACCGGCATCCAGGTCGAAGCGGAGCAGATTCCCGAGCAGCAGCAGCGGCAGAAAGTCGTGATCGAGTTCACTTCGGGCCGTCCGAGCTTCGACGTCGTCCATCTCAGCTATCACGTGCAGAAGCGGCAGTTCGAGAAGGCCGGCTGGCTCGCCGACTTGACGCCCTTCATGAAGGACCCGGCGCTGACCGCGCCCGATCTCGTCGAGAGCGATTTTTCTGCCGCGGGCCTGCAATACGCCAGGAACGACAAGGGCCAGATGCTGTCGCTGCCGTGGTCGGTCGATTATTTCATCCTCTATTACAACAAGGAGCTGTTCGAGAAGAAGGGCGTCGCCGTTCCCAAGACCCTCGACGAGATGGCTGCGGCGGCCGAGAAGCTCACCGACACCAAGGAAGGCATCTACGGCTTTGTCGGGCGCGGCTTGCGCAATGCCAACATGGCGATGTGGAGCAACTTCTTCCTCAATTATGGCGGGGAATTCCTCGACGCCAAGGGCAACATCCTGACCGACGGTCCGGAAGCCATTGCCGCGACCAAGCTGTATCAGACGCTCCTGACCAAATCGGCACCGCCCGGCGTCGCCGGCTTCAACTGGATGGAGTCGATGGCCTCGTTCACGCAAGGCCGATCCGCGATGTGGATCGACGGCGTCGGCTGGGCACCACCGCTGGAAGATCCGGCCGCCTCGCGCGTCGTCGGCAAAGTCGGCTACACCGTCGTGCCCGCCGGCCCCAAGGGCCAATATTCCTCGACCTATGGCGACGGCATCGGCGTTGCCGCTGCGAGCAAGAACAAGGAAGCCGCCTATCTGCTCTGCCAATGGGTGGTCTCGAAAACCCAGGGTGCGCGGCTGCTGCAGGCCGGCGGCGGCGTGCCGTTCCGCAACTCCATCCTTGGCGATCCCGAGGTCCAGAAGGGTGTCAAGACCAAGGAGTGGCTGCAATCGGTGATCGATTCCGGCAAGATCAGCAAGCTGGGCCTGCCCGTCGTGATCCCGGTCGCCGAATTCCGCGACATCGTCGGCGCCGCGGTCACTGCGACCTTGTCCGGCGCCGATCCTGCCGCCGAGCTGAAGAAGGCCAACGATCAGTACCGGCCGATCCTGGAGCGTAGCGAGAAGGCGTGAGTGCGTTGACACAATCGACTCCGGGCGCGGCACAGTCTGATGCCGCGCCGGAGAAGGAGTTGCGGCCGCCGTCCTACTGGCCGTTCGTGGTGCCGGCGCTGGTCGTCGTGATCGCGATCATCATCTTTCCGTGGGTCTTCACGATCTGGATGAGCCTGAACGAGTGGAAGGTCGGCTCGTCGACCACCTTCGTGGGATTGTCCAATTATCTGCGGCTGACGAGCGATCCCCGTTTCATTGAGGCCGTCGGGCATACACTGGTCTACACCATACTGTCAGTGCTGCTGCCGCTCGTGCTCGGCACCTTTGCGGCCGTGGTGTTTCACCAGAAATTCCCCGGCCGCGGCTTTCTGCGCGGCGTCTTCATCATGCCGATGATGGCGACGCCGGTGGCGATCGCGCTGGTCTGGACCATGATGTTCCACCCGCAGCTCGGCGTGCTGAACTATCTGCTGTCACTGGTCGGAATCCCTGCGCAGCTCTGGGTATTTCATCCCGCGACCGTCATTCCCTCGCTGGTGCTGGTCGAGACCTGGCAATGGACGCCGCTGGTCATGCTGATCGTGCTCGGCGGCCTCGCTGCGATCCCGACCGAGCCTTACGAAAGTGCACAGATCGACGGCGCCAGCCTCTGGCAGGTGTTCCGCTTCATCACCCTGCCGCTGATCATGCCGTTCCTGTTCATCGCCGGCATGATCCGCATGATCGACGCCGTGAAGAGCTTCGACATCATTTTCGCGATCACGCAGGGCGGTCCGGGATCGGCGTCGGAGACGATCAATATCTACCTCTACAGCGTCGCCTTCTCCTATTACGACCTCGGCTACGGCTCGGCGATCGCTGTCGTGTTCTTCCTGCTGATCGTTCTGCTTGCGGCGGTGATGCTCTATGCGCGCCAGCGCATGCTGTGGACCGAGATCGCGAGCGGCACATGACACCCCGTCAGATCATCGGCAAGATCGGCCTGTGGCTTTCGGTGTTCGTCATCGTGTCGCCAGCAATCCTGTTCTTCCTCTGGATGCTGTCGCTGTCGCTCAAATTCGAGATCGACAACGCCGCGTACCCGCCGGTGTTCTTTCCCGAGCATGTCGCCTGGAAGAACTATGCCGACGTGCTCGCCTCCAACCGCTTCCTGACCTATTTCATCAACAGCCTGATCGTGACCGGCAGCGCGACGTTGCTTGCGCTGCTCGTCGGCGTTCCCGCCGGCTACGGCATCGCACGCATGGCCGCGCATAAATCCGCGATCGTGATCCTGATCGCCCGTATCACGCCGGGCCTGTCCTATCTGATCCCGCTGTTTCTCATGTTCCAATGGCTGGGACTGCTGGGCACGCTGGTGCCGCAGATCATCATCCACCTCGTGGTCACGGTGCCGATCGTGATCTGGATCATGATCGGCTATTTCGAGACGACGCCGATGGAGCTGGAAGAAGCAGCCCTCATCGACGGCGCCACGCGCTGGCAGGTCTTCCGCCATGTCGCGCTGCCGATCGCGAAGCCCGGCATCGCGGTCGCCTTCATCCTGGCCGTGATCTTCTCCTGGAATAATTTTGTCTTCGGCATCGTGCTGGCCGGACGCGAGACACGGACCCTGCCGGTCGCTGTCTACAACATGATCTCGTTCGACCAGCTGAGCTGGGGACCGCTCGCGGCCGCCGCGCTGATTGTCACCCTCCCGGTGCTGCTGCTCACGGTGTTCGCCCAGCGACAGATCGTCGCCGGGCTGACGGCGGGGGCGGTCAAGGGCGGGTAGCTACTCCGCCGGTGCGGCGTGCATGTCCGCATGCGGCATGTAGGGCTCGCTCGCGCCGAGCCGGCTGGCCGCGAACAGACCGGCGGCCATCACGGCATAGGCGAACGCGACCGCTGGCGTGACGCCAAAGCCGCCGCCGATGCCGACGGCTTCGCCGTGCATGAAACCAAAGTAGGTCAGGACTGCACCAACCAGCGCGAATGCCGAGGCTTTCTCGAAGTCGCGCTCGATGATGAAGACGCCGATCGCACCCAGGATCAGGCCGCCGAGGATGGAGCCGCCGCCCATCACTTCGAGTCCGTGATAGAACACGCCCTGCTGCGGCAACGCGGCAATCGCCGCAGCCTTGACCGCGTCGGCCTTGTCGGCGGCCATTCCGCCGACGGTCGCAGCCGCATTCATGGTCGAGCCCAGCATGGTGTCGATCTGCAGCTTGGCCCAGGCGGCCAGATGCGGCGTCAGCGCCAGCACGATCGCGGGCGCGTGCTTCACTGGCGTGGTCTGGAACGCCTGCGCGCCGATCAGCATGCCGATATAGAGCAGGATCGGTGAGATCGCGACGACCGGGACCAGCGCCAGCAGCACCGAGATGATGCCGAACCAGGCCAGCACGACCACCATGATGCCGGTCGCGGCCGAATAGCCGATCCGGCCACCCATCGCCTTCCAGCCGGGATGGCCGATATAGACGGCGTTGATGAAGGGATTGCCCATCAGGCAGCCGATCAGGCTGACGATTCCGTCGGCGGTGAGCACGCGCGTGGTCGGATATTCGTCGCCGGCGGCTTCCGCGCTCTCCACATTGTCCATGGCCTCGACGAGATCATAGATGCCGAACGGAATGGCGGTGACCAGGATGATTCCGAGGAATTCGAAACCGGAGAAGACGTGGCCTACCGCCGGAATCGGCACCGAGAAGCCGAAATTGGCGAAGGCATCACCGACGCCCTTGACGCTCAGTCCACCGAGACCGAGGCCGAACAGGTTCGAGCCCCAGGCAATGGCCATGCCCACCGCGATCGCGACGAGACCGGCGGGAATGCCGCGCCAATATTTCACGCCGCCGAACCAGCTCACCAGGATGATGGCAAAGCAGACCAGGCCGATCTGCGGCGTCATGTACATTTCGAGCGCCGGCCGCATGGAGATGAAGGTGACGGAAACGCCGGCGAGCGTGCCGAGCAGCGCCGCGCGCGGCGTGATCTTTCGAATGAAAGGCGCGATGAAGCCGCCGATCATCAGGATGAAGCTCTGGAAAAACACCCAGACCAGGCCCGCCGACCAGCCCTTGAGCGGATCGCCGGTCTTGATCGTGATCGGCAGCATGATCACGAAGGTGACGATGAACATGTGCGGCACGCTGACGCCCGACGGCAACGCGCAGACGTCGTTGCGGCCGGTCTTCTGCGCCAGACGATAGGCGAGGTACGCGTAGTAGAACGTGGAGAGACACATCATCAACCCGAGTGCGGGCAGGATGCGGCCGAACACGAGTGAGTCGGGCATCTTTAACACGAAGCGTAACAGGCCCGTGAGTACCAGCATGTTGACGAGGATGTTGGTGCCGAAGCCGAAAAACGCGTTCCAGTCGCCCGGTGTCCATAGTGCCGGCTTGAACTCGGAGGTGCCAGCCGTCCCTGTCGTGCCTGTGCTCATGGTGATGCCCCTACGCTGATGTGGAAATCTTCATCGCCTCCAGTACCGCGGCTGAGCTTGCGACCCAGCCGAAGATGCCGCCCTGGGCCTTGATCATCTTCAGGCCCATCTCATGAAACTCGGGAAAGTAGGACGCGCAGCCGTCCGAGATGACGACGCAGCGATAGCCGCGGTCGTTGGCCTCGCGCACGGTGGTGTTGACGCACACTTCGGTGGTGACGCCGCACACCAGCAGATTTTCGATGCCATATTTCTCCAGCACGTCGCTGAGTTCGGTGGCGTAGAACGCGCCCTTGCCGGGCTTGTCGATCACGATCTCGCTGTCGAGCGGATAAAGCTCCGGGATGATGTCGTGGCCCGCCTCGCCGCGGATGAGAATGCGTCCCATCGGACCGGGATCGCCGATGCGCAAGGATGGCGCGCCGCGCTCGACTTTCGCCGGCGGCGCGTCGGAGAGATCGGGCAGATGGCCCTCCCGCGTGTGGATCACCAGCATGCCGGTATCCCGCGCGGCCTTCAGTACCGCACCGATCGGCTTCACCGCGCGCGCGAGCTGGCTGACGTCGTTGCCGAGCGTCTCGCCGAAGCCGCCGGGCTCCATGAAGTCGCGCTGCATGTCGATGATGAGAAGCGCGGTGGCAGGCCAGTCGAGCTTGACCGGCTCCGGTTCGGCGCTGATGACACCCAATGTCGGCTTGGTTGAGTTCAACATGACTCAAGGCCCCCGCGAGAACTCTCTGCGGGAGTTCTGCAAGCGCCATGCCATTGTGTACAATTGCGATTGAGCCAACGGCTTAGGAAAATTTACTGCGCTGTCAGAATGTTATTAGAAAAGCCGAGGTCTGCTTATTCGCTGTGCGGCGGCTTTGCGACGTGCATTTGCCCAAAGGATGAGCGCTCTCTGTCGTCATTCCGGGGCGACGCGTAAGCGTCGAACCCGGAATCCATCGGGCGGCTAAACACGTGGTGAAATGGATTCCGGGCTCGCGCTACGCGCGCCCCGGAACAACGAAGGTGGCGTTAGCGACCCGCTCCACGGCCACCGATGTGCCTCCTCGCAAGAGGCATAGGAGTCGTCGCCAGGTTGATCGACCTTCAGGTCTTGAGGATGACGGGATCGGCCAGCGGCATGAGTTCGCGAAGACGTCTGTCGAGGGCTATCGGCGCACCAACGTTATCGGCCGTGCCGCGCGATACTTCTGCCTGGAGCATCTGGTGCGGGTGGCGCCACGGCTCGATTAGAGCCTCAGCCGTCTCTGTGATCTCGGTATCGAACGCGCTTGCAGCCATGGTGTTCTCAGCAAGCAAGCCATGACCAGCAGGAGCGCCACGGATGCGGCCAGCGATATTGACATCGTCTGCGCATGCCCTTGACTGTCACAATTCGCGTCGCGCAGCCGCTCCTCCCTCCCGCAGCGCAAACCCCAAGTCGAATAAGAGCCGAAACAAGAGACGAGGACTTCTGAAATGACGCTGATGCAGGTCGAGCTGGACGACAAATACCGGCTCGAATCGAAGCGGATCTTCCTGTCTGGCACGCAGGCGCTGGTCCGCCTGCCCATGCTGCAGCGCGAACGCGACCGACTGCAGGGCCTCAACACCGGCGGCTTCATCTCGGGCTATCGCGGTTCCCCGCTCGGCATGTACGACCACGCACTGTGGCGCGCGAAGTCGCACCTCCAGCAGCACGATATTGCCTTCGTCCCCGGTCTGAACGAGGACCTTGCGGCGACCGCGGTCTGGGGCAGCCAGCAGGTCGGCCTGTTTCCCGGTGCCAAGGTCGATGGCGTGTTCGGCATCTGGTACGGCAAGGGGCCGGGCGTCGACCGCTCGGTCGACGCCCTCAAGCATGCGAATGCCGCCGGCACCTCGCTCAATGGCGGCGTGCTCGCGCTTGCCGGCGACGACCACGGCTGCCAGTCCTCGACACTGGCGCACCAGAGCGAACAGGTGTTCGCGGCGGCGCTGATCCCCGTCATCAACCCGGCGACGCTGCAGGATTATCTCGATCTCGGCCTCTACGGTTTTGCGCTGTCGCGCTTCTCCGGCTGCTGGGTCGGCTTCAAGGCGATCAGCGAAACCGTGGAGAGTTCGGCCTCGATCTATAGCGACCCCGAACGCATCCAGATCAAGCTCCCCGAAGATTTCGAGATGCCGCCCGGCGGCCTCAACATCCGCTGGCCCGACCCGCCGCTGGACGCGGAAAGGCGCCTGTTCGGCCCGAAGATGGCCGCTGTCCAGGCGTTTGCCCGTGCCAACCAGCTCGACCGCATCGTACTCGACGCCAGGCCGGCACGGCTCGGCATCGTCGCGACGGGCAAGGCTTATCTCGATCTGCGGCAGGCGCTGGCCGATCTGGGCATCACCGAAAAGGATGCGCAGGATTTGGGTTTGCGCATCTACAAGGTCGCGCTGACCTGGCCGCTGGAGGAAAGCGGGGCCAAGCGCTTCGCCGAAGGACTTCAGGACGTGCTGGTCGTCGAGGAGAAGCGCGGCTTCATCGAAGACCAGCTGATGCGCATCCTCTACAATATCGATGCGTCGAGGCGCCCGACCGTGACGGGAAAACGCGACGAGCGCGGCGCGCCGCTATTGCCGAGCGAGGGCGAGTTGACGCCAACCATCGTTGCATCCGCGCTGGTAGCGCGGCTGCGCAAGCTCGGCCACCACAGCCCGGTGCTGGAGCAGCGCCTCGCCCGGCTCGAGGCGTTCGACAATCCCGTGACGACCAGCACGCCGATCAAGCTCGCGCGCACGCCGTTCTTCTGCTCGGGTTGCCCGCATAACACCTCGACGCGCGTGCCCGAGGGAAGCCGCGCCATGGCCGGTATCGGCTGTCACGGCATGGCTTTGAGCATGCCGACTCGCCGCACCGATTTGATCTCGCATATGGGCGCCGAGGGCGTGAACTGGATCGGGCAAGCGCCCTTCACCACCGAGCAGCACATCTTCCAGAACCTCGGCGACGGAACCTACACCCATTCCGGACTGCTTGCCCTTCGCGCGGCATCGGCCGCCGGCATCAGCATCACCTACAAGATCCTCTACAACGACGCTGTCGCGATGACCGGCGGCCAGCCGGCCGAGGGCGCCTTCAACGTCGCCCAGATCGCGCATCAGGTCTGGGCCGAGGGCGTCAAGCGCCTCGCGATCGTGTCGGACGATCCAGGCAAGTATCCAGACGGCAATTACTTCCCACAAGGCGCGACCGTCCATCACCGCCGCGAGCTCGAGGCCGTGCAGCGCGAGCTGCGCGACATCAAGGGTCTTACGGTCGTAATCTATGACCAGACCTGCGCGGCGGAAAAGCGCCGCCGCCGCAAGCGCGGGCTCTATCCGGATCCCGCCAAGCGCGCTTTCATCAACGAACTCGTCTGCGAAGGCTGCGGCGATTGCTCGCAAGCCTCAAACTGCGTTTCGGTGCAGCCGCTGGAGACCGAGTTCGGCCGCAAGCGCCAGATCGACCAGTCGAACTGCAACAAGGACTTCTCCTGCGTCGAGGGTTTTTGCCCGAGTTTCGTCACCGTGCATGGCGGCACGCTCAAGCGGATCAAGACCTCGGCGGTGGATTCAGGCCAGTTGTTTGCCGACCTGCCGCTGCCACCCGCGCGTGAGCTGGACGCCCCCTACAACATCCTCGTCACCGGCATCGGCGGCACCGGCGTCATCACCATCGGCGCGCTGCTCGGCATGGCCGCCCATGTCGACGGCCGCGGCTGCTCGGCGCTCGACTTCACTGGCCTGTCGCAGAAGAACGGCGCGGTGATGAGCCATGTCCGCATCGCCGCGAAGCCGGAAGACATCTCCGCGGTCCGCATCACCACGGGCGGCGCCGACGTCATCCTCGGCTGCGACATGATCGTCTCGGCCGGTCCCTCCGCGCTCAGCCGCGCCGAGCGCGGAACAACGAAAGCGTATATCAACGCCGACCTGCAGCCGACCGCGAGCTTCGTGCAAAACCCCGACCTCGATTTCGAGATGGGCGCGATGCAGACCGTGCTGCGCGACGCCGTCGGCGACAAGAACCTCGACGTCATCGATGCCACCGGCATTGCCTCGGCGCTGATGGGCGATTCGATTGCGACAAATCCCTTCATGCTCGGCTTCGCCTTCCAGAAGGGCGCGATCCCGCTGTCGCTGGAAGCGCTGCTCCGCGCCATCGAGATCAACGGCGCCGCGATCGAGATGAACAAGCTCGCCTTCACCTGGGGACGCCTCGCCGCCCACGACATGTCGCGAGTGCGTAGCGTGCTGCAGTTCAGGAGCCGGGCCTCCGCGCCGACGAAGTCGCTCGACGACATCATCGCGACCCGCGCGGAGTTTCTGACCGGCTATCAGGACAAGGCCTACGCCGACCGCTACCTCGCCGCCATCGCCAAGGTGCGCAAGGCGGAAACGGCCGCCTCGCCCGCGTCCACGGAATTGGCCGAGGCTATGGCGAAGAACCTGTTCAAGCTGATGTCCTACAAGGACGAGTACGAGGTCGCACGGCTCTATACCGACGGCAGCTTTGCCAAGAAGGTCTCGGAGAAATTCGACGGCGACTTCAAGCTGAAGTTCTATCTGGCCCCGCCGATCTTCGCGCAGCGCGACAAGACCACCGGACATCTCCAGAAGAAGGAATTCGGCGGCTGGATGATCCATGCCTTCCGCGTACTGGCCAAACTGAAATTCCTGCGCGGCGGCGCGTTCGATCCGTTCGGCCGCACCGAGGAGCGCCGGACCGAGCGGAAGCTGGTCGCGGATTATCTCGACATGATCGATCAGCGGATCGTTGGCCTGAAAGCGGAGCAGATCCCGCTGCTGACGAGGCTCGCGCGGCTGCCGGAGACGATCCGCGGCTTCGGGCATATCAAGGAAGCCAACATCAAGCTGGCGGCGGCCGAGAAGGCGCGGCTGGAAGCGGAACTGGAGAACAGCCGCTTTGCGGCGGCTGCGGAGTAAGACCAAGCCGGCGCCACACACTCAGTGTCATCGCCCGGCTTGACCGGGCGATCCAGTACTCCGAGAAGGTTGTGATCAAGTCGAGAAGCCGCGGCGTACTGGATGCCCCGCCTTCGCGGGGCATGACAGCGGTGGAGATGGCTAGACCGGCGTTGTAGCGGCGATCGGCGTCGCTGCCACACTTCCCTCCGCCAGGTGTCGCCCTGCGATATATCCAAATGTCAGCGCGGGCCCCAGTGCAATCCCCGGCCCGGGACAATTGCCGTTCATGATCGAGCCCATGTCGTTCCCGCAGGCGTAGAGGCCCGCAACCGGCGCGCCGTCCTCGCGCAGCACGCGCGCCTGGGCATCCACCTTCATGCCGATCGCCGTGCCGAGATCGGCGGGATAGATCCGCATCGCATAGAACGGCGCGCAAAGGATGGGCGCGACGCACGGGTTCGGCTTGTGGCTGATATCACCGATGTGTCGCTGATAGATGGTGCTGCCGCGACCGAATTCCGGATCGCGGCCCTCTTTCGCATCGGAATTGTAGTTTGCGATCGTCGCCGCGAGTGTCGACGGCTTGATGCCGATCTTCGTTGCGAGCTGCGCGATATCAGTCGCCTCGACCAACTCGCCGCTCGCCGCATAGCGCCTGATACTGCGCGTGAACGGCTTGATGCGGCCGAGGCCGTAGCTCCACAGGAAGGGACGGTCGCAGATCAGATAAAACGGCCGCTCCGGCTCACCATTGCCATCGCGCAGCATGGCGAGCACGAACTCGTGGTACGACAGTGCCTCGTTGACGAAGCGCCGACCTGCCGCATTGACCGCGATCACGCCGGGCTTGGCGCGGTCGGTCACCATGTGCGGGAAAACGCCTCGGCCTCCGTCAGTGCGCCGGAACAGTGAGGCCGGCACCCAATAGGCCGGGCTCGTCGCATCCGTGTTGAGCGCTGCGCCGGTTGCAGTCGCAAGGCGGAGCCCGTCGCCCGTAACGGACGTGTGGGCCGCCGAGACGGATCCGGCCGCGGGTGGGAACAAGCGTTTGCGCAAGGTCGCGTCGTGCGAAAAGCCGCCGGTCGCCAGCACCACACCGCGTCGCGCGGCGATCAGCCGATCGCGCGCGCCGTGACGGATAACCACACCGCCGACGCGCTCGCCCTGCATCGACAAATCCTCGACGTCGGCTCTGAAGAGGATCTCAACCTGCCGCGCCAGCAGCGACGCATACAGCCGCGCGGCGAGCGCATTGCCGAGATGCAGCGTCGTGCCGCGCGGGCTCCGCAGCCGCTGCCACCCATACTCCGAAACCAGCCGCATCGCGCGAAGAGTCGAGCGCAGCGATTTTCCGGCCCGGCGCAGATGCGGGATGTCGAGGCGGTTGACCGTCATCCCGCCGAACAAAGTGAGCTCCGGCAGCGGAGCGCGCAGCCGCGCGAAATGCGCGCCCAGTCGCGTGCCGTCAAAGACGACCGGCTCGAGCACGCGCCCGCCCGCGGTCGCGCCCAGTCGCTCCGGATAATAGTCCGGACAGGCTTTCACCGGCTGGAGGCGCACTTGCGTGTTGGCCTCGAGATAGGCGACCGCCTCCGGTCCACGCGCGAGGAAGGCGGCGCGGAGGCCCGCATTGGCGGGCTCGGGCACCGTGTTCGATAGGTATTGCACGGCGTCCGTGACGCTATCGGAGAGCCCCGCCTCTTTCATTTTGGCATTGGCGGGGATCCAGACCATGCCGTCGGACCATGCGGTGGTGCCGCCGACGAAAGCGGTCTTCTCGATCACCAGCACACGCAGGCCTTCGGCGGCGGCGACCGCCGCGGCGGTCATGCCACCGGCGCCCGCGCCGACGACGATGACATCGTAGGTCTCATGCGCCGGCATCATGCGGCGGGGTTCCCGAAGCGAGGCATGACACCGTCATACCTCGCTTCGGCGCCCACACGCTAGCGGGCCGGCTTGCGCTCGACCGGGTCGATATCGATCGCCCGCAGGCGGCCGAGCCGCAGCACGTCCATGGCCAGCCGACGGCCGATCCGATCGCGGTCGAGCACGCGGATCAGATCGTCGACGCCGTTGATCTCGACCCCGTCGAGGCCGATCACGACGTCGCCGGACAACAGGCCCGCCTTCGCCGCCGGCCCGTCCGGCTCGATCTGCGCCAGCAGCGCGCCCATCTTGTTCTCGACGCCGGCTAGCACCGCGTGCCGCCGCGGGATCGGCGCGGTCTGGCCGGCGACGCCGATATAGGCGCGACGGACATAGCCGTGGCGGATAATCTCCGACAGCACGAATTGCGCGGTGTTGCTGGCGACCGCGAAGCAGATGCCTTGCGCGCCATTGATGATCGCGGTGTTGATGCCGATCACCTCGGCGTTCGAGGACACCAGCGGCCCGCCCGAATTGCCGGGGTTGAGCGCAGCATCGGTCTGGATCACGTCCTCGATGGTGCGGCCACTGACCGAGCGAATCGAGCGCCCGAGCGCCGAGACCACGCCGGCGGTAACGGTCGATTCAAAGCCGAGCGGATTGCCGATCGCGATCACGAGCTGGCCGCGCCGCAAGGTCTTGGAGTTGCCGAGCGCCGCATAGGGCAAGTCCCGCACGCCATTGGCGCGAAGCAGCGCAAGGTCAGTGTCGGGATCGACGCCGAGCACCCGGGCGTCGCCGACATGGCCCTCGACGTCGCGCAGCCGGATTTCCTTCGACGAGCCGACCACGTGGCTATTGGTGAGAACGAGCCCGTCCGGCGAGATCACGATGCCCGAGCCGAGCCCGCCGCGCTCGCGGCCGTTCGGCACCTTTGGTCCGGTCTCGACGCGCACGACGGCAGGACCGACGCGGTCGGTCACGTCGATCACGGCATTGGAATAGGCGTCCAGCAGGGCCCGGTCATCGACCGGAGCGGCAGTTTCCGTTCGCGATGACGCGGTGTCATCGACGATATCTGAGGTGAAATCCAGCATGATAGGAGTCCTTGAGGCTCACACAAATGGTGGCCTGCTCCGTTAGGCGCAAGGGACCCCGCCCGAGGCGCAAGGCTGGACTGCCCAGGTGGCTAGGGCGCCCGTCGCAGCGTGCCCGCCCTTGCCTTGACCGGGTCCAGCAGCGACCAGTCGCCATCCGGCAGCACATGCCCCTCGGGAAAAGGTGCGCGCGGCTCGAGCCCGAGAGAGCGTAGCACCCGGTCGTCGCGGTAATAGCATTGCAGCACCACGCGGACGAGCGTGGCCGCAGCCGCACCGCCGGAACTGCGAAACTCCTGCGCCACCGCATGCCGCCGGGCAGCATCGAGCTCGGCGAACGGTTGGCCCGCGAGCCGCGCCAGATGGTCCAGCGCCGCCACCACCAATTTGGCGTCACGCCCCAGCGTCGCCAGCATGTCGGCCTGGATCGCGGAGTCGTCGGCGCCGGGCACCTTGTACTCGTCGCTGGCGGGCACGATCATCGCGGCGATAGCGCGGAGGTCGTCGCGCTGGCTGTGTGTCAGTTGATTGTCTGCGGACATGTCGGCCTCAATCGAACAAATTGGCGAGGCGCTGCTTCATCTGGTCGGCGATGTAGAGCGCGAGGGCCTGGATGGTGGACGTCGGGTTGACCCCGCCCGAGGTGACGAAGATGCTGCCGTCAACGATGAAGAGGTTCTTCACGTCGTGTGAGCGGCCCCATTCGTTGACGACGGAGCGTTCGGGGTCGGTGCCCATGCGTGCCGTGCCGAGCAGGTGCCAGCCGCCCCACGGGATCGGCGAGTTGACGCAGATGTCGCTCGCTCCCGCGGTTTCGAGAATCTCCCGGCCGCGCGCCAGCGCATGCTCCATCATCTTCCGGCTGTTCTCGCTGATCGTATAGTCGATCTTCGGCGCGGGAATGCCGTGGCTGTCCTTCAACACCGGATCGAGCGTAACCTGGTTATGCTCCTCCGGCAGGTCCTCGCAGATCGCGGAAAAGCCGAGCCGGTGGCCGTTGAGCTTGCGGAAGATGCGGTGATGATCGGCGCCCCACGGCAATATCCCCTTCTGCTCGCTGACGACAGCCTCGAACACCGGCCCGGCGCCGCGCACGAACTGGACGCCGTAGCCGCGCACGAAGCCGCGCGAGAGGTCCGTGTCATACCATTCCTTGCTCCACAGGCAGGTCGGCGGCGCGCGGTTGCTGTCGGTCGGCTCCTTCACATAGCCGTAGATCTGCGCATAGGGATGGAACATCAGGTTCTTGCCGACGAGGCCCGACGAATTGGCAAGACCGTTCGGGAAACGGCTCGACGCCGAGTTCAAGAGCAGCCGCGGCGTGCCGACGCCGTTGCAGGCGATGATGACGACATGCGCCGGCTGAAACTGCTCGACGCCGTCCTTGTCATAGTAGACCACGCCCGAGGCCATGCCGCTCTCGTCGGTCGTGATCTCGCGCACCCGGCAATGGGTGCGCAGCTCGACGCCGGCGCGGACCGCTTGCGGCCAATAGGTGATGTCGGTCGAGGATTTTGCGCCCTGCGCGCAGGCCGGCGTGCAATGGCCGAGATTGATGCAGCGCGCGCGGCCCTCGTAATCCATAGTCGCGACCGTCGTATCCGACGGCCACCAATGCCAGCCGAGCTTGTTCATGGCCTTGCCGATGATGGCGCCGGACAATCCGAGCGGCTGTTGCGGCATCGGCGGATGCGTCAGCGGTGAGAGCGGGTCGCCCGAGAGGCCGGACGTGCCCATCATCCGGTCGTTCTCTTCGAAGAACGGGGTCAGCGCGTCGTAGTCGATCGGCCAGTCGTCGGCGACGCCGTCGAGCGTCCTCACCTTGAAATCGGAGGGATGCAGCCGCGGCCAGTGCGCGGTGTACATCACCGTCGAGCCACCGACCGCATTGTAGTTGACGACCTTGATCGGCGAGTTGTCGTCGTTGATCGGATAGTCCTCGGGCCGGCCGCGGACGTTGGGGCTGGACGACCACTCGCCGTAGAACTTGGCCTCCCAGTCCCGGCCCGTGCTGGGATATTCCGCCGGGTTCATCCAGCCGCCCTGCTCCATGCAGAGAATATGCATCTTGGTCTCGGCCAGCGACCACGCCACCGCCGCGCCTGAAGCGCCGGCGCCGATGATCAGGACGTCCACGGGGTCTTTCATCGCAAATTTTTCCTCCCTTCGCCGCTTCCCGGGCGATTCGGCCTCCGCTCCGCAAGGCCGGCGAACGATAGGATAAGAGCTACGGCCGAGTAAAGCCACGAGACCGGAATGTCGCACTTCGCGGGGCGCAGACCATTGGTATCGCCACATCCGGATGCTAGGAACGGGGCGTACGAGCCATCGATAGCGAGACCTTATGTCCTTCCGACAATCCTTTGCCAACGCCCGCGCTTTTGCGCTCGTTTTCTTTTTCGCCCTGTTCGGATTTCTGGGCACGACCGGCCCCGCCTCCGCGCTGACAGCCGCCGCGACGGTCCGCGACGGCAACGCCATCCAGCTTGGCGACGTCACCTACCGCCTCGACGGCGTCGACGCCCCCGAGCTGGACCAGGTCTGCATCGACGACCACGCCGATCCCTCGACCTGCGGCATCGAGGCCCGCGACCAGCTCGCCAAGCTGATCGGCAAGCGATCGGTGCGTTGCGACGATGTCGGACCGGAAAAGAGTTTCGGCAAGCGTCACCGCGCGATCTGCACGGCCGAGGGCGACAAGACCAGCTTGAACGAGCAGCTGGTCAAGCTCGGCTATGCCATTGCCCGCGAGCCGGTCAAGGCGAACGTCAAGTCGGCCGCGGCGGACGCCAAATCAGCCTCGGCCGGAATCTGGAAGGGCTGCTTTGTTGCGCCGCAAGAATTCCGCACCGGCAAGAAGGACGGCGCGCTCCTGGGCGCCGCCTGCCGCGCCGACCGCGACAAGGAGATTCGGGCGGTGTTGTTTCCCGATGATCTGACGATGCCGCCGAGCTGTGGCATCAAGGGCAAGCTTGCGGTGCGCGCGCGCGTGACCGGCAATATCGGCATCTACCATTTACGCGGCTGCCCGAGCTACCCCGCGACCACCAAGCCGGACCGCTGGTTCTGCTCGGAGGACGACGCCCAGGCTGCGGGCTTCCGCAAGGCCTACAATTGCCGGCGGCCGAAATAACGACGCCCATCACGCACCCGTGAGCGGCAGCCGGAGACAGTATTCATCCGGAATTGAACTCTATCGGGAGTTGCTGCATTTGTAAGCGTACGCAAGCGCTTTGCGCGAGCGTTTCCTTGGCGGCAATCCGGCTCCGGCCCGATTGCTTTGCTCGGGCGTTTCCTCCCTAGACTTGGGCCGCTTGTCACAAAGCGGCTCTTCTTTTTTGCGCGCCCCTAGTGACGCATCGGCATGATCTGATCCATGGCCGGCATGTTCGCATTCAGATGCGCCATGATCCAGACAGTACCACCGACCACCAGGAACACGACGAGCAGCCCGAAGGCCAGCGCCAGCACGTTGTTGGTGTTGTCGGGGCCGGTGGTGATGTGCAGGAAGAACACGAGGTGCACGCCCATCTGCGCGATCGCCAGCACGATCAGTGCGACGGGAATGGAAGGCTGCCAGACCAGATCCGTGCCGGCAATGAAGAACGACGTCGCCGTCAGCAGCAGCGCGAGAACAAGACCGACCACGTAGCCGAGGACGCGCGTGCCGACACTGTGTTGCTCCTCATCGCCCGGCGCGAGGTCATGGTCGGCCGGCATATGCGTCTGATCGCTCATACGCCACTCCCAAGCAAATAGACGACGGAGAAAACTCCGACCCAGACAATGTCGAGCGCGTGCCAGAACAGCGCAAAGCACATCATCCGGCGCAGCACGTCGGCACGAAAGCCCTTCGCAAAAACCTGGGCCATCATGGTGAGCAGCCACAATATGCCGGCCGAGACGTGGAGGCCGTGGCAGCCGACGAGGGAGAAGAATGCAGTCAGGAACGCGCTGCGCGATGGGCCATAGCCTCGCGCGACGAGATCGGCAAACTCGCGAAACTCAATGACCAGAAAGATGAGGCCGAGCAAACAGGTCACGGCCATCCCGAGATAGAACCAGAACCGGTTGCGCACATCGGCGGCGATGCTGGCCATGCCGCAGGTGAAGCTCGACAGCAGCAGGCAGACCGTCTCGATCGCGACGTTTCGCGGCTCGAAGATCTCCGAACCCTTCGGGCCGCCGGCGGTCTGGTCGGCCAGCACCGCATAGGCCGCGAAGAAGCAGGAGAACATCACGATGTCGGAGAGCAGGAAGATCCAGAAGCCATAGGCGGTCACGATGCGCTTCGGCGCCGGGCCCGGATGCTCGACAACGAGGCCGATGTGATGGGGATCGGCGTGCGCATGGCCGGCGGTTGCGGTCATTGACATCAGACTGTCCCCGCCATGCTGACAAGATTGCGCCGCTCCTCGAGATTGACGCGGTCTATCGCCGCGACCTTCTCGGCCGGAATGACGTATTCGTCATGGTCGCGCCAGGCGAACACGACGAAGGTCGCGAACGCTCCGATGCCGCCCAAAATCACCATCCACCAGATGTGCCAGATCAGCGCAAAGCCCATGACCGTGGCGAAGAACGCGCAGACGAAGCCGGTCGGCGAATTCCTGGGCATCTCGATGTCATGATACTCGGGCGCATCATGATCGAGCGATTGCTGCTGGCCACGTGTCTTAATGTCCCAGTAGGCATCCTCGCCGCGCACATCGGGATTGAAAGCGAAGTTGAAAACGGGCGGCGGCGACGACGTCGCCCATTCCAGCGAACGGCCGTCCCAGGGATCGCCAGTGCGGTCGCGCAGGGCTTCGCGGTTGCGGATGCTGACCACGATCTGCACGATCTGGCAGATTACGCCAATCGTCAGCACGGCCATGCCGACAGCTGCAATCAGCATCCAGGGCCGCCACGCCGCGACGTCGTAGTGCTGCATGCGGCGCGTCATGCCCAGCATGCCGGCGACGTAGAGCGGGATGAAGGTGACGTAGAAGCCGAGGAAAGTGAACCAGAACGCGAGCTTGCCCCAGCGGTCGTCGAGGCGAAAGCCGAACGCCTTGGGGAACCAGTACTCGAACCCGGCGAAGGCGCCGAACAGCACGCCGCCGATGATGACGTTGTGGAAATGCGCGACCAGGAACATGCTGTTGTGCAGGACAAAATCGGCCGGCGGCACCGCGACCAGCACGCCCGTCAATCCGCCGATGATGAAGGTGACCATGAAGCCTATCGACCATAGCATCGGCGTCTCGAAGCGGATGCGGCCGCCATACATCGTGAACAGCCAGTTGTAGATCTTCACCCCGGTCGGTATCGCGATGATCATGCTGGCGATGCCGAAGATGGCGTTGACGTCGGGGCCCGCGCCCATCGTGAAGAAGTGATGCAGCCAGACCATGAAGGAGATGACGCAGATCGCCATGGTCGCCAGCACCATCGAGCGATAGCCGAACAGCGCCTTGCCGGAGAAGGTCGACACCACCTCGGAGAAGATGCCGAAGGCCGGCAGCACCAGGATGTAGACCTCGGGATGCCCCCAGGCCCAGATCAGGTTCATGAACATCATGACATTGCCGCCGGCCTCGTTGGTGAAGAAGTGGAAGCCGAGATAGCGGTCGAGCAGCAGCATCGCGAGGGTGGCCGTCAGAATCGGGAAGGCCGCGACGATCAGAAGATTCGACGCCAGCGTGGTCCAGCAGAACATCGGCATGCGCAGATAGTTCATGCCTTTGGTGCGCAGCTTCAGCACTGTCGTCACGAGATTGATGCCGGCCACCAACGTGCCGACGCCGGAGATCTGCAGCGACCACGCGTAATAATCGACGCCGACGCCCGGCGAGTAGGACAGCTCCGACAGCGGCGGAAACGCGAGCCAGCCGGTGCGGGCGAACTCGCCGATCACAAGCGAGAGATTGACCAGCAGCGCGCCGGTCGCGGTCAGCCAGAAGCCGACCGAATTGAGCGTCGGGAAAGCGACATCGCGCACGCCAAGCTGGAGCGGCACGATGAGATTCATCAGTCCGATCACGAACGGCATCGCCACGAAGAAGATCATGATGGTGCCGTGCGCGGAGAATATCTGGTTGTAGTGCTCCGGCGGCAGATAGCCTTGTGATTGGTAGGCAACCGCCTGCTGGATCCGCATCATGATGGCGTCGCTGCCGCCGCGCAGCAGCATCACCGAGGCCAGCAGGATATACATCACGCCGATGCGCTTGTGGTCGACGCTGGTGATCCATTCGTGCCAGAGATAGGACAGATGCCCTTTCACCACGACCCAGGCCAGCACGGCGAGAATCCCGACCAGCACCACCGCGCCTGCGATCAGGGGGATCGGCTGATCGAACGGAATGGCCGACCAATCGAGCTTACCGAGCATCATGGCCTCCACTTTGCGGCCGGCCTGCTTCGGATGCGAGCTCCGGGCCCGGTCCCGGCGGAATGTGCTGGGTCGCGATCAGGTCGAACAGCCGGGGATCATCGAGCCGGTAGGTCGGCCTGCCCTTTTCGATGCCCTGCTGCATCAGCTTCTTGTAGCTGTCCTCATTGAGGACGGCATCGCTCTTCGCCGTGGTCGCGACCCACTCCGGAAAGGCGAGCGGCGAGATCACGTTGACGTCGAACATCATGTCCGGAAAGCCGTCGCCGGAGAAATGCGCCGACAGGCCTTGCAGCTTGCCTTCGTTGTCGGCGCGCAGGTTCAGCTTCGTCACCATGCCGTTCATGGTGTAGATCATGCTGCCGAGCTGCGGAATGAAGAACACGTTCATCACGCTCGACGACGTCAGCTGAAAATTCAGTTCGGCACCCGCCGGCACCGTCAGCGTGTTGACGGTAGCGATGCGTTGGTCCGGATAGATGAACAGCCATTTCCAGTCGAGCGAGACGGCCTGAATGCGGACCGGACTGCCGGTGCCAGGCACGGGTGCCGCGGGATCGAGCTGATGCGAGCCGATCCAGGCGACGCCGCCGAGCAGGATCACGGTGAGCGCGGGGATCGCCCACACCACCATCTCCACCCGCCCGGAATAGACGAAGTCGGGCTGAAATTTTGCTTTCGGATTCGAGGCGCGAAACCAGAACGCAAAGGCCAAAATCGCGATGATGGTCGGGACCACGATCGCGAGCATGATGAAGACGGAATCGACCAGGATGGTGCTGTTGGCCGCAGCCACAGGCCCTTGTGGATCGAGCAGATTCATCGGCAAGCCACTGGCGGTTGGGAAGCCCCGGGACAGAGCCTAGCGCGGGAAAGGCTCCGGCGGCAAACGCAGTCGCGTGAGGTCGGTTCCTAACGGCGCGGATCGATCGTTCGCCCTTCTCGTGCGGCGGCATGCAATTCCATGCGATGTCAATGACATGAAAGCGGCAGCCCGGCCCTTCTCTCCACTCGGGGCGATTGCTAGAGTGCACGAAAATAATTGGGATGAAACGACATGCAGGGGCCCGAGGACGATCCCGGTCTCGCCGGCAAGGTGGCGCTGGTCAGCGGCGGCGGCGCTGCCGGCGACGGCATCGGCAACGGCCGCGCCGCCGCAATTCTGCTGGCTCGCGCCGGCGCCAAAGTGCTGGTGGCTGATCGCGACCTCAAGCTCGCCGAACGCACCGTGGAGATGATCGCAGCCGAAGGCGGCACGGCCGCGGCGCATGGCGGTGACGTCACCAGCGAGAACGATTGCAGGACGCTGGTCGAAGCCGCGCTCGACCGCTGGGGCCGGCTCGATTTCCTCGACAACAATGTCGGCATCGGGAGCCGCGGCAGCGTGGTCGACGAAGCGCCCGAGCAATATCGCCGCGTCATGCAGGTCAATGTCGAGAGCATGTTCCTGCTTTCCAAGCACGCGATCCCTGCCATGATCAAGACCGCGCGGGGCGGCGCGATCGTCAACATCTCCTCGATCTCGGCGCTGCGGCCGCGCGGCCTGACGACCTATTCGACCTCGAAAGCCGCGATCATCGGCCTGACCCGCGCAATGGCGGTCGATCACGGCCGCGACAACATCCGCGTCAATTGCATCTGCCCCGGGCCGATGTACACGCCGATGGTCTATGGCCGCGGCATGAGCGAACAGGCGCGCGCCCAGCGGGCCAAGGCGTCTTTGCTGAAAACGGAAGGCACCGGCTGGGACGTTGGCCATGCCGTCAAATTCCTGCTCAGCAATTTTTCGCGCTATATCACCGGACAGGTGCTGGTGGTGGACGGCGGGGTGACGCTGCAAGCGCCCGAACGTGAATCACAAGAACACTGAAAGGAACATCAGGGATGGCCCGCCTGCCCTATCTCGAGGCCGACCAGGTCGCGCCCGAATATCGCGACCTGCTCAAGCGCAACACCAATTTGCACAAGCTGTTGGTCAACTCGCCGGCGATGGCGCGCGCCTTCAACGGCATCGGCGGCTACATCCGCTTCAAGAGCAAGCTCGACCCGCGGCTGCGGGAGCTTGCAATCCTCCAGGTCGGCTGGATGGAGAAGTCGGAATACGAGTTCACTCACCACGTGAAGATCGGCAAGGAATTCGGCGTCACCGACGATGACATCGCCAGCCTGATGGCTGAGACCGACGGCAGGCCCTCGAAGCTCGAGCCGCTTGCAAGAGCGATCCTGAAAGGTGCCCGCGAGATGGTACGCGAGCTCGCGATCTCGGATGTGACCTTTGCCGAGATCAAGCAGCATCTCTCGGACGAACACATGGTCGACCTCGTGCTGACCATCGCCTTCTATTGCGGCGTGGTGCGCGTGCTCGCCACCATGAAGATCGACAACGAGCCATATTACAAAGAGGTACTCCAGCAGTACCCGATTCCGGGAGTGAACTAACATGCGCTTGAAGGACAAGGTTGCGGTCGTTGTGGGCGCCGGGCAGAGCCCCGGCGAAGGCATGGGCAATGGCCGCGCGACGGCGCTGACCTTCGCGCGCGAGGGCGCCAAGGTGCTGTGCGTCGATCATCATCTGGAATCGGCGCAGGAAACCGCCGCCATGATCGCCGCGAAGCAAGGCACCGCCGCGGCGTTCAGGGCCGACGTCACAAAGTCCGCTGACATCAAGGCGATGGTCGCGGAGGCGCAGGCGCGCTGGGGCCGGATCGACGTGCTGCACAACAATGTCGGCGTCAGCCTGTCCGGCGGCGACGCCGAGCTGCTGCAAATCACCGAGGAGGCCTTCGACCGCGTCGTCGCCATCAATCTGAAGAGCTGCATCCTGGCGGCGAAAGAGGTGATCCCGATCATGCGCGCGCAAGGAAGCGGCGCGATCATCAACATCTCCTCGATGGCGGCGATCACGACCTACCCTTACGTCGCCTATAAGGCGACGAAGTCGGCGATGATCGCTTTCACCGAGCAGCTCGCCTACCAGAACGCGGAATACGGCATCCGCGCCAACGTCATCCTGCCGGGCCTGATGAACACGCCGATGGCCGTCGACACCCGCGCCCGCGAATGGCACAAGACCCGCGCCGAAGTCGAAGCCGAACGCGACAGCAAGGTGCCGCTGCGCAGGAAGATGGGCACGGGGTGGGACGTCGCGAATGCGGCGCTGTTCCTGGCCTCGGACGAGGCGAATTTCATCACGGGTGTGACGCTGCCGGTGGATGGCGGAGCGAGTGTGCGGAGGGGATAGACATCCCAAGCACGCCGCTCTTCCTTCTCCCCTTGCGGAAGAAGGTGGCGCGAAGCGCCGGGTGAGGGGTCTCTCTCCGCAGACGCATAGAGGAGTTCGCCGATAGAAACCCCTCACCCGCCTCGCCGCTGCGCGGCGAGCCACCCTCTCCCACAAGGGGCGAGGGTACACGTTCATCGCGGCACGCTTGTCACCCGCCAGATCGTCCCGTTGCCATCCTCCGACACCAGCAGCGATCCATCCTTCGCCACGGCGACACCGACCGGCCGCCCCCACACCTCGGTATCGCTCACGACGAATCCCGTGACGAAATCCTCGTACTCGCCGGTCGGCTTGCCGTCCTTCATCCGGATCCGGATCACCTTGTAGCCGGTGCGCTTCGACCGGTTCCAGGAGCCGTGCTCGGCGGCGAAGGCGTCGCCGTGATACTCTGATGGAAACTGCGTGCCCTGATAGAAGGTCATGCCAAGTGAGGCCGAGTGCGGCTGCACCAGCACGTCGGGTATCGTCACCTTGTCCTTGAGGTCCGGCCGCGCGCCGGCGTGGCGCGGGTCTTCGTTGCCGCCGATATAGAACCACGGCCAGCCGTAGAACGCGCCTTCCTTCACGCTCGTCACATAGTCAGGCACGAGATCGTCGCCGAGGCCGTCGCGCTCGTTGGTCGAGCACCAGGGCAGCCCGGTCTGCGGCTGGATCGCAAGACCGACGCAGTTGCGGATGCCGGTGGCGTAGATCTTCCGCTCCTTGCCCTCGGGGGTAAAGGCGAGCACGGTGGCGCGTTCGGTCTCGCTGGCCCAGGCCGCACCAAGCGGTTGCGCTTTCGACCAGGCTTCCACGCCGCCCGGCGGCGTGCCCATGCCCTCGGCGACGTTGCTGAGCGAGCCGACCGACACCAGCATGCGCTTGTTGTCAGGCGTGAAGATGATGTCGCGGGTGGAATGACCGCCATCGTGGGGCAGGCTCGCCACGATCGTCTCCGCCTTGCCACGCGCCTTGAGATCGCCGGCCTGATAGGGAAAACGGACGACGCTGTCGGTGTTGGCGACATAGACCCACCGCGGATTGTCGCCGTTCGGAAAGAAGGCGATGCCGAACGGCTGCCTCAGTCCGGCAGCGAACACCTCGTTGGTCGCGGCCTTGCCGCCTTCGCCGGCGCGCAACACGCGGATGTTGCCCGCGCGCGTCTCGGCGACGAAGACATCTCCGTTCGGCGCCACGCGCACGATGCGCGGGGCGCGCAGACCCTCGGCGAACAGCTCGATCTTGAAGCCGGCCGGGACCTGAAGCGCCGCCTCCGGCGGGCGCGGCACCACGCGCGACGAACTCGCAACCGACCGCGTGGCGCCGGGCCTGACCAGATCCTGCGGCCGGATCAACCTGACCGTGCCGGGCTTGTCGGCCTGCCAATCGCCGTAGGCGTCCTTGCCCTGCAGCACCGGCTCCGCCTGGGCGCAGCTCGCGACTGCGACCAGCCACCCGGCGGACATCGCCACGAACGAAATCCTGTTGCTCACGTCGTTTCCTCCCGGCCGTCGCGTCTGGCGCATCAACGTCGATCGACGCGCAAACGTTCTGCGACAGGTCAAATGCCTGCCGAATCCCACGTCAGCTCATGCCCGCACGATGTGCATCAGCCGCAGCCCATCGTACTGGAAAATATGGCTGATCGGTGCGACACATTGTAAGGGCAGGACCGCCGGTTGCGGTCATCAAGGCTGCGGCATTGGGGCTGCATCTGTTGGGGTGATCATGTGGGGATCCATCATATCGGAATGGGCGAGCCTGCTGCTCCGCTGGCTGCACGTGGTCGCCGCGATGGCTTGGATCGGCAGTTCCTTCTATTTCATCGCCCTCGACCTCAGCCTTAAGCCCAGGCGCGATCTGCCGGACGGCGTGCAAGGCGAGGCCTGGCAGGTCCATGGCGGCGGCTTCTACCGGATCATGAAATATCTGGTGGCGCCTGCCCAGATGCCGGACGAGCTGACCTGGTTCAAATGGGAGGCCTACACCACCTGGCTATCCGGCTTCGCGCTGATGGTGGTGGTGTATTATCTCGAGGCCGATTTGTTCCTGGTCGACAGGTCGATCCTCGACCTCACGCCATTCCAGGCCGGCCTGTTCAGCCTCTGCAGCCTCGCGCTGGCATGGCTGCTCTATGAAGGCGCCTGCCGCACCGGGCTGGCGCAACGCGAACTGCCCTTTGCCATCGGCGGCTATCTGTTCCTGGTTGCATTGACCTACGCCTTCACCCATGTGCTGAGCGGCCGCGGCGCGTTCAATCAGATCGGGGCGATCATCGGCACCATCATGGTCGCCAACGTCTTCACGCTGATCATCCCGAACCAGAAGAAGATCGCAGCCGCCTTGATCGCGGGCCAGGCGCCCGATCCAAAGCTCGGCAAGACCAGCAAGGAGCGCTCGGTTCACAACAACTATCTGACGCTGCCTGTCGTCGTGCTGATGATCAGCAACCACTACCCCCTGCTCTACGCCACCCGCTTCAACTGGATCATCGTCGCGATCATCCTGGCGCTCGGGCCTGTGATCCGGCACTTCTTCAACGAGGGGCATGCCGGGCGCAGATCGCCGTGGTGGGTGTGGGGCATCGCAGCGGTCGGCGTGATCGCAATTCTCTTTCTCTCGGCGGCCGGCCCGCGCGAGGTCAAGGCAAGCGCGATGTCAGCGCAGCCGACGCTTGCCAATGTCGAGGAGATCGTGATGTCCCGCTGCAGCATGTGCCACGCCGCCGAGCCGGTCTGGGCCGGCATCATCACCGCGCCGAAGGGCATATTGCTCGACGCGCCCGAGCACATCCATCGCAACATCCGCCTGATCGGCCGCGTCGCCGCCTGGTCCAATGCGATGCCGCCGGGCAACATCACCGAAATGACCAGCGAGGAGCGCGCCACCCTCGCCGCCTATATCGAGCAGGCGCGCTGACGCCATCGCGCATCGATATCGCGTTTCGCGGAATGAAATTCTGCCCTTCCCGGCCGATTTGAAAATGACTTGACCGCCTATCCGGCGTAGACAGAAGCAGCGGCCCGGCGCGGCCTGAAGTCAGTTTGCATTCGGGGATGAGAACAGTGGCCCTCAAGAACGTCATCGGTATCGACCACGCCGTGGTCATGGTTCAGGACCTCGACAAAGCCGCCGAGAATTACCGGCAGCTCGGCTTCACCATCTCGCCCCGCGGCACCCACAGCGCACATATGGGCACCGGCAACTACACCATCATGTTCGACCCGGATTATATGGAGCTGCTCGGCGTGCTCGCGGCGACCGAGCACAACGCGCCGGCGCGTGCCTTCCTGGACAGCCGCGAAGGCATCGAGCGCATCGCCTTCACCGCGGTCGATTCCACCGCCGGCGCGGAGGAAATCCGCGCGCGCGGCCTGGAGCCGATCGGCCCGACCGATTTCGAGCGGCCCGTGACGCTGCCTGACGGCACGATCTCGGCGGCGAAATTCCGCACCTTCATGTGGCCGACCGCGGAAGCGCCCGGCGGCGTGCGCATTTTCGCCTGCCAGCACAAGACGCGTGAGACGGTGTGGATTCCCGAGCTGATGAAGCACGCCAATGCGGCAAAGCGCATCAAGCAGACATTGATCGCTGCGCCCGAGCCTGCGAAGGAAGCCGCGCATCTGGGGCGGCTGATCGACCGCGAGCCGAAGGCCGAGGCCGACGGCGCGGTGACCGTGGCCTCCGGTGGCGATCGTGCCCACTTTGTCTATTTGACGCTGGAGCAGCTCGGCAAACGCTGTCCCGGCGTGCCGCTCGCGGGTCTTTCCGAACGCGGTGGCGCGGCCCTGGTGCTCGTGAGCGGCGATCTCGCGGCCACCGAGAAGGCGCTCGGTTCGGCAGCGGTGCGCAGCGGGTCTGCGATCTGCGTACCGCCGGCCAAGGCGAACGGCACCCTGCTCGCCTTTGTTGCCGGCTGATTTGAACTAATTCTTTAACAAGCGTTTTACCGGGCCGCCCTAGGCTTCTGGGCTACCCGCGCCTTCAGGGGCCAAGCGCATGTTTAAAGAGAAATCGCCGATCGCCTATGACGCGCCGGCCGAACTGAAAAAGTGGCCGTCACTGAAAGGCGAGAGGCAGAAGGATCGAGGTCCGCCCTATCTCGTCTACAACGGCACGCTCGCCGATTGCGTCCGCGAGCTCATGGGCAAGCCGATCAAAGGCATCTCGCTTTACGATATCATGACGAGGCCGCAAGCAGCGTTCGACCAGACCGTGCTATCGCCCGGCGATGCCGCCGAGATCGCGATGCGCAAGGACTTTCCCAAAGACTAGTTCGAGGCGCGCTTGCCGGCGGACTTCACCTGCTGCCTGGACGAGGAGTCCGTCGGCGCATCCAGGAAGACCACCCGTGTGCCGCGCTTGACGTGCTCGCCCAGCGCGCGCACGTCCCAATTGGTCAGCCTGACGCAGCCATGCGACGCGGACTTGCTGACCCTGTCGGGCTCCGCCGTTCCGTGGATGCCGTAACCCTGCGCGGACAACCCGATCCAGTATGCTCCCACCGGATTGTTCGGGCCCGGCTGAACGTCGAACGGCTTTTTCGATTTGACGCTTCTGAACTTGTAGTCAGGGTTGTAGTGATAGACCGGATTCTCATGGGTGCTGGTGACCTTGAGCGTACCGCTCGGCGTGGGACGATCCGGACTTCCGATTGACGCGGGATAGAACGCGATCAGGGTGCCGCCATCGTCGAATGCTTTCAGCGTGCCGTCCTTCTTGTCGATGTCGAGCCGCGCGATGTGCGGAAGCTCTCGCCGGGCCGGAACGTTTGCAACGACGATGGTCGCTCCCACCTTGTCGAAGGACTTGCCGGGATTGAGCGTCCGAAGCAGGTCTGCGCTCATGTGGAATTTCTCGGCAAGCCCTTCGAGCGGACTGGTGTAGCTCAGCGCCTTCAGCGGCTTCATGTCATCAAGCTTGCCGGGCAGCTCCTTCAGAAACGGGCCCTTCACATCCGCATCCGTGATTTTGTATTCGACGACGACGGGGCCTTCGCTCGCGGCGTTCAACTTGTCCCAAAGCTCCGGTGCGATCGTTTTGTCGGACGCAACGCCGTTCTGCTCGGCGAATGCCTTCAGCGCCTTCTGCGCGTTCTCCCCGAGCTTGCCGTCGATCTCCCCGGGCGAGAACCGCGCACCGTCGAGCAGAATCTGAAGCTTCACGATCGATGCGTTGAGCTTGTCGCTGGCAATTTGCTTTGCGGGACGCGCAGCGTCGTTCACCGCTGCTGCATCGAGATTGCCCGCAAGCGCCGGAGCGATCACCGACAGCGAAATCACCGCGCCAAGCATCCATTGCATCATCTCGCTCGTCCCAATTCGCCAATGCCCCGCAACTTCGCGGATAAAAGAGTTTCCCGGCGGGAACACCGTAGTAACACCGGCGGAACCGACGAGACCGCAGCTTTGCCGCAATCGCTCGGTTAATAACTCCTTATCGCCGGCGCACCGCTGGCAGTTCACCCACAGTTCGAGGTTGCTCCAGCAAATGCGATTTGTCGTCGCGGCTTGCGCCGCGTTCATGATTCTGATGTGCGACTTCGATCCGTCGGCGTCCCGCCAAACATCAGCTTTCGATCACACCGTTCTTCAAAACACCCAGGCCTCGCCACTTGTTCCGGTGGTCGAGCTGTTCCTCGCAAGCGTGCAGGCCCTCGAGCTTGCCAATGCGCGTGCGGCCTATGAGGAGACACCCGAGCCGCCGGATACGGTCGACCCCGTCGCGCAGGCGCCGATTTCACCGACGGAACGCTTCTGCCACGCGCTTCGTGGAGCTGCCGAGGCCAGCGGGATTCCCGTGCCGTTCTTCGCGCGCCTGATCTGGCAGGAGAGCCGCTTCAAGTCGAACGAAGTCAGCCAGGCCGGCGCGCAGGGCGTCGCACAGTTCATGCCGGAAACCGCAGCGGAGGTCGGGCTGGATGATCCGTTCGACGCGATGAAGGCGCTGCCGGCATCGGCCAAATTCCTGCGCAAGCTGCGCGACGATTTCGGCAATCTCGGCCTTGCCGCAGCCGCCTACAACGCAGGTCCCGGCCGGATCCAGAAATGGCTCGCCAAAGAGACCGAGCTGCCGCGTGAGACCCGCGACTATGTCCGCATCATCACCGGCACCAAAGCCGAAGACTGGACCGAGCGCACGGAAGCCCTCGCGATCCGGATCGACCTGCCGCGCGAAGCTCCATGCGAGGGCATCGGCAGCCTGTCCAAGACGAAAGACGTCGCCTGGGTTCCGGTGAACCTGACGCCCTCTGTCACGACCATCATTCGCAAGGCCGAGCAACTGGCGGCCCGGTTGACGACCAGCCGCGCACGCAAGCGGCTCGCGTCCCTGATCCGGAACGGCACCCACGGCAAGGCACGCAGCATGATCGCGGCGCGCGCGGCGGGAAAGAGCGCGAAGGCCCGCGCCATCCGTGTTGCAGCGCGCGAACGATCTTCGGGCTGATGCGAAATCCGGAAGCCGCTCGATGGAGCGGCTTCCGGCGGCCGTGGACAGTTGAAACGCTGGCCAATTGACCTACGCTATGCGCCGCCTGCACGGAACCTGCGATGCCATCGAAGAGCGCCGGGATCATTGCCTATCGGAAGCGCCGGGGAATCGAGGTTCTCCTCGTTCATCCCGGCGGACCGTTCTGGCGCAACAAGGACCTCGGCGCCTGGTCGATCCCGAAGGGCGAATACGCCGACGGAGAAGACGCAGACATCGCCGCACAACGGGAATTTGCCGAGGAGCTTGGATTTGAGCTATCCACGCCGCTGACTTCGCTTGGTCAGATCAAGCAGCGCGGCGGCAAGATCGTCACCGCGTTCGGGGCCGAGTTCGACCTCGACGTGCGCAGCATTCGCAGCAACAATTTCGAAATGGAATGGCCGCCGCGCAGCGGCAAACGTCAGACCTTCCCGGAGGTCGATCGTGCCGAATGGTTCACGTTCGCAGAAGCGCACGAGAAGATCAACGCGGGACAGCGCCCGCTGCTCGAGCGGCTGGCTGAGGTGGTCGGCATCACACGAAGCAGACGCCCTACTCCGCCTTGATGTTCGCGGCCGCCACGACTTCGGCGAGCTCCCTGGTCTCCTTCGCGATCTTGACGGAATACTCGGCCGGGCTGAGCACACTCACGACGCCCTGCGTCTCCAGCCGCTCTTTCAACATCGGATCAGCCGCCGCCGCGATGATCTCCCGGTGCAGCATCTCCAGCGTCGGCGCGGGCGTTGTCTTCGGCATGAAGAAGCCGACCCAGAACGAGATGTCGAAGCCGGGATAGCCGGCTTCCGCGACGGTCGGCACATCCGGCAGCGCCGGCAGCCGCTCGGCTGAGGACACCGCGAGCGCGCGCAGCTTGCCGGCCTTCACGAGCGGCACGGCGGACAAGGGATCGAACACCGCCAGCACCTCCTGCGCGAGGATACCGACCTCGGACGCAGCGCCACCGCGATAGGGCACGTGGATCATCCTGACGCCGGCCTTCTGGCTGAGCAGCTCCATGGCGAGATGGGCGAGATTGCCGTTGCCGCCGGAGCCGTAGGCAAGCGCGCCGGGCGCGGCCTTTGCCGCGGCGACGAGATCGGCGACCGTGTTGATGTTGGCCGTCTTGGGATTCTCCGGATTGACCACAAGCACGAGCGGCGCCGACACGACGGTGGTCAGCGGCGCGAAGTCTTTGTCCGGGTCGTAGCGGATATCCCTGAACAGCGTCTTGTTGAGCGTGATCGTGGAGGAGTTGCAGGCCAGCATCGTGTAGCCGTCGCCTTCTGCACGGGCGACGCCTTCGGCTGCGATCATGCCGTTGGCGCCGGCGCGGTTCTCGACCACGAAAGCTTGTCCGAGCTTGTTGCTCAGCCGATCGGCGACGATGCGCGCGACGACGTCGACCGGGCCGCCCGCGCTGAAGCCGACCATGATCTTGACCGGCCGCACCGGATATTTTTGCGCGAGGGCTTCGGTCGTCACGCACAATCCGGCGACGATCGCCAGCAGGCGAAGCGTTCGTTGCATTCGTTCTCTCCCCAGACGAACCGCGCCGCTTTGCCATGACGCAGCGGATTCGCGGATCATGATGAGCGGCGGCGCCGGATTTCGCAATCGCGTTTGCAGGCTGGCATTCCGTCGCGCGGCAGGTCAGGGCCGCTTCAAAACAAAAAACGCAAAAACAACCCCATGCACAGTAGCCGACGCTTGCGAGATCAAGCACTTGCACGAACGGGGACTTGGACGAACGAGGATTGCGCGCTTCGCAATCTTCGTTTGACTCGTCGGGCAAAACACCGGCAGAATGCCATCATCGCAACAATCGTCAGCCTCCACGCCGCCCGACCACGGGCGTCGCGTGGCGATTGCGCGTAAGCCCTTCATCAACATCTCGAAAATCCCACAAGCGCGCAGCAGGCGAGCGATCGATGTCGCGCGCAACGCGCCCGTGCGGGCAAAGGACACAGCACATGACGACATCTTCGAAACGCCAGAGCACGCTGCCGGTTGCGGCAAACGATCGCAGCGGCCCCGCCGCGAGCCCGCGGGTCAAGCTCTACAAGCGCCGGATTGCGATCCTCCATGCCGACCCGCAAGCCGGCGAACAGCTGCTGGCAGAGGCGCTCGGTGCCGCCGACTGCGACGCGCTGCATGGTCTCCTCAGGCAATTGGTGAAGGCGAGCGTAACCGGACGGAAACCCGATGAAGCCAATCTCGCCTTCCTGATCTCGCTGGTGAAGAGCATCGCGCCGAAGGATTCGATCGAGGCCATGCTCGCGGTACAGATGGTGTCCGTTCACGCCGCGGCGATGCGCTCCGCCTGCCGCCTCGCCCTCACCGACGACATTCCGCAGCAGGAGAGCATCACGCGCGCATTGACGCGGCTGAACCGCACCTTCGCAGCCCAGATCGAGGCACTGAGCCGCCACCGCAACAACGGCGAGCGCGCGATCACGGTCCGGAATTTGTCGGTGCAGGACGGCGGCAGGGCGATCGTGGGCAACGTCACGCAACACGCGAACATAATCGTCGCGGAGCCGAACGTTGCGACGGCCGCTGGAACGGTCCCGCCGCGCGAGGCCGGCGAATGCAAAAGGGCCGAATCGAGGCAAGGCGCCGACGCATGAGCGGCAATCACGTCCGCAACACGAGCGCGATGTGGACGAGCCCGCGCTGTGGCGCCGAAACGCGAAACGGCACGACCTGCCGCTCACCCGCAGTGCATGGCAAGTCTCGCTGCCGCATGCACGGCGGCGCACGCAGATCGGGCGCGCCGAGGGGAAATCAGAATGCGCGGACGCATGGTGCCTTCACGCGTGATGCGGCCGCTGAACGAAGGCAGGACCGGGAGCTGCTGAATGATGCGTTGAAGCTACTTGGGGAGCTGTCGTGAGTTGCCGGATAGACCTTGAAGGCGAACCAGCGAAGACCGCAATCGTTGTTGACGAACACGCTTGCCGAGACCCGCAACAGATGCCCTGCAGACTTGCACCGCGGGTCGTTTCCATAAGTCTGTGATGGCTTTGGTCGGCTGCGCCGTCCTGAGCGGACAAGCCCGGCGCCAGCCTGGAGGTCGGCCAAGGTGCAAGCTAGGCCAAAGAAGCAGCTGCACTGACCTTTAGTTGAAGCGTTGTCGTATTTGAACCTTCGCTCGAATGGCCGGACTCACGTCAGTAGGCGATGGGAATGAACTGTCCCATCACAGCATCGAGCGATTGTAGCTATCGACACTCGTCAGCGGCAGTTGCAACGGACTTGGTTTCCGGGTTGCCAGCCTAAGCCGCACCAAGCCAGCGGATCGGCCGGCGAATATCGCGGAGGCAAACAGATGTTCCCAGCGAAACTTGCGGCATCGTTGCTGGGTTCAGCGTTGCTACTGACGCCGGTCCTTGCACGCGACGATGGCCGATACGACCACTCTCCGCTGAAGTCTTGGTTTGAAAGCTTGCAGAGCGAATTTGGAAAGTGCTGTACCGATGCCGACGGATACATCGTGTCCGATGCCGATTGGGAGTCCAGTCGGGGCCGTTACCGCGTCCTCATCGACGGCGAATGGGTGCTCGTACCTGACGGTGCGGTTGTCACAGAACCAAACCGCTTCGGCCGTACAATGGTCTGGAGGCATTACATAGACGGCCATCCGCGCGTCCGATGCTTCATGCCTGGAATCATGACTTGACTTCACTTTCAAATGCTCCGCTTCGGGTCACTCGCGTCGATTTGCCCGCGTATTCTCGATGTCCGCTATGGCCCTAGCTGCCGGCGTGCCGGACACTTCGCTTTCGGACCACAAGCAGACATCGGCACCCGATCGATCGCCTCGCTAGCAGCAGGAACGACCCGAGCGCGTCGTTGACGATGTAAAGTGCATCCGCGCGACCGGCGACGGTGAAACCCCGCTCGCCCGCGGGTGCGGCAACGCCTGCTAGCCACTCAACGGATATTCACTGGTGCCTGCGCCCGCTCGGCGTCGGCGGTCGCGGTGCCCATGTATTTCGATTGGAAATGAGCAACCCGCTCGCGCCACATTCCGACGAACGCCTCCGACGTCAGCTTGTCCACGGATTTCCACGCCTCTTTGACGGCCGGAAGCGTATTGCCCCAGATCGCGCGCCTGCACCATTTTTCGCCCTTCTCCCTGCCTTCGCCGGTGGCGCACATCGATTTCCAGGCGATGCGATTGGGTTGGCTAAGGTGCTCCGCGGCGCCTTCCCAGCCCTGCTGATGGATCAGGTAAAGATCGTTCAAGTCCGGCTTCCTGCGCGTCACCCACTGGAATAGAATGCCTTCCGTGATGACCTTGTAGGCTGCCGCGACGGCATTATCGCGGGGATTAAGAATGTCTCCGGCGCCGAATTTTCTGAACTCGTATTTGCTCAGCTGGAACAGCCCGATATACGACCCGGTGCGCTGCTTGGGATCGAAACCGGACTCGACCTTGGCCACGGCCTTCATGAAATTGAAATCCAGACCGAAAGCGTCGGACGCGCGCTTGATCTCTTCCACCGGCGTTCCGACCGGGATGTCCTTGAACGAACGCAAGACGATCGCCGCCGGCTTCTCGGCAGGCGGCAGTTCGGACCAGACATAACAAATGAGATACCGGAAATCCTGCGGCCCCGTGCTGGAGGCACCGCCGGATGCACCGCACGTGGTCGGCGCCGGCTGGGCGACATCGTGGTGGCCCAGGTCCACCGTGTCCTGCGCAGGCGGTAAATCGGCCGACAGCGTTTGCGACCGATCGGGCAACGCGGCGACGACGATAGATTCCGATTTATCCGAGGCCGCCGTCATGTCGGTGGCCGTCCCCGCCGCGGGCTCAGCGGCAGTCGCCACTTCGGGGTTAGCGACAGCGGCGTTCGCGGGTCCGGTGTTGCCCATTGCGATTGCCTGCGATTCATCCGCGAGCCTCGCGTTGGCGGCGAGAGATGCTGCGCGGTCCTGGATGGTCACTGCGCGGGCGTTCTCGGTGCCGGCCGGACCCAAGCCGGCCAGCCAGCCAGCGATCCACCCCGCGAGAACGACCGTTCCGCAAAACGTCGGCGCCACTATCGCAAATCGCCGCGGGTTCATGATGCCGTCGCCCCCATAGGCTCCACCGGAGCGTGTAGAAAAGCCAAGCATGCGAAGAGGCTGATCCTTGGGATCAATGTGGGCCGCGCAATGGCGCGAACGGCCGCTCGTCAATTTTTCCGAAATGTGTTGCCCGATTGCAACGCGTCGATCACAAGCCATTGCGCCCGTCTCAGCGCCAACTCCCACGGTAATTGTGAGTACCGTCCAATTTTCGACCCACTGCGACCAGATTTGGAGGAGAGGCTTGGCGCGCCGTCAGGATGACGCATCAGGCTTCGGCTTCGCGCATCGTCTCGAAACGATGGAGTCGCGCCTACGGGACCGGGCGATGTTCGTTAAGGAATTACCAGCAATGCAGCGCGCGATAACAACCGCTGTATTCGCCATTTTCATGCTCCCCGCGGGGATCGCACACGCTCAATTTCTGTTTGGACCCCAACACACGTTCTGGCGAAGCCATTACGCTCCGTACAAGGACAAGCACCACCACCGGCAGACAAACTCTGAAACGGCGAAGAGCGTTCGGTCCGAACCCCTTCCGAAGGGCCCGCTCCAGATCATCATCTCGATCGCAGACCAACGGGTCTCGCTTTTTGACAACGGGGCCCTGATTGCACGCTCTTCGGTGTCCACGGGAATGGAGGGGCATCCGACGCCCCTCGGCGTGTTCAGCGTCATCAGCAAAGAACGATGGCACCGTTCAAATATTTATAGCGCCGCCCCCATGCCCTACATGCAACGCATCACCTGGTCAGGAATAGCGTTGCACGCCGGTGTCGTGCCCGGACATCCAGCGTCACACGGCTGCATCCGTTTGAAAAATGATTTTGCCGTTCGACTCTGGCATCTCACGAAGCGCGGCACGCGCGTGATCATTGCGCATGGTGATGTCCAGCCGGTCGAGATAATCAATCCGCATCTTTTTCAACCGAAAGCCGCGTCCGGTTCGTCCGAATTCCAGAGTGCCACCGTCGCAACCAAGAGCATCGATGCAGCCGCGGCAACGCAGGGATCACTGGTGTCAAACACCGAGACTCCAGAAGCCGCCAGTCTCCAGGAGCCAGGCTCGGCTCCCGCTGCAAGCGGGCCTAAAAAGATCGTCCCGATCTCCATCTTCGTCAGTCGCAAGTTGAGCAAGCTGTTCGTGCGTCAGGGCTTCACGCCGTTGTTTGATGTCCCGGTCAAGATCGAAAATCCGGAGGAGCCGCTGGGAACGCACGTGTTTACCGCCATGGAATTCCAGAACGAGGGAACGGCTATTCGCTGGAGCGTCGTGTCGATTCCAGAGGAATTGCCCCGTATGTCCGAAGCTGCCACGAAACGGCGAGAAGCGCCCGCGAAGCAAACCGCGCCGGAACCGTTACCCGACAAAGCCAACGCTGCGCTCAACCGTATCGAAATGCCCCAGGATACGGTTGAGAAGATCTCTGAACTCCTGACGCCGGCTTCTTCGTTGATTGTTTCCGACAACGGAATTAGCCAGGAGACCGGAAAAGACACGGACTTCATCGTGGTAACGCATTGACGCGGCGGCGCAACTCACCAACACACGACGCCGCTGCGCAACCCGCTGGAATTGTCCGACGACAACTTGATGTCCGCACCTGAGCCAAAGCGGCGCGAGGTCCGCTAATGGTCTTGGCTGTGTAAAAACAGCTTTCCCCGGGAGGGCGGTGAGGAGCCAGGACGGTTCGGTCTCAGGCCACGATCGCGGCCATCAGCGGCTTGGTCCCTACGACGCTGTCCGCATAGTCCTCTCAATGGCGCCGTAAACCAGTGTCGCGTCAAAGCAACATAGCTCCAACTAAAAGCGCAGCAGACACTTTGGAAACTGACACATGCCCGGCGGGCTTGTTATACAGGTCATCTATGTTTGATGAAAACTCTGCTTTGATGATTGGGGGCAGCGATGTCTTTTCGGAATTTCTTGGGGATTGCGCTGGCTGCGCTCGCGGTATCCGCAACGACAGCGCAGGCTGCTGATCTGGGCACGCGCCCCTACACCAAAGCTCCGGCCGCGGCGGCTCCGATCTATAGCTGGACGAGTTGCTTCATCGGCGGAAATATCGGCGGTGGCTGGGACCGCCAAGGTTACACCAACGTCAACCCGCAACGATTGCCAAATTTCGATCTAGGGTCTGAGCGCAATTCGGGCGTGCTCGGTGGCGGTCAGCTTGGTTGCGATTATCAGGCGGGATCTTGGGTGATCGGCGCGCAAGGCATGTTCCAGGCTGCTGATCTCCGCGGCAGCAACCACGTGGTGCCAGGACCAGCCGACCCTCAATTCCCGAACATCTTTGACCTAAGTGCGAGGACCTCCTGGATTACGACCGCAACGCTGCGGGTTGGCTATGCGGTCGTTCCGCAGGCGCTTCTTTACGCCAAGGGCGGTGCGGCCTGGACGCATGGAAAGCTTGACTACACGATCACTGGAATGGGCCTCGCAAATTACACAGGTGCGGAGACCCGGTCCGGCTGGATTGTCGGAGGCGGTCTCGAATATCTGTTCGCGCCGAACTGGTCGGTCTTCGTGGAGTACGACCACATGGATTTCGGTACGCAGACGCTCAACACACAGGATGCGTTTGGTTTCATCGAACCTATTCGAGTTAGCCGCCGGATAGATACGGCCATGGTTGGCGTGAATTTCAGGTTCGGACCATGGGGTAGGTGAGCAGAGCTTATTCGGTTTATCGTTGTGCAGTCGCCGGACATCGGTAGTTGGTCACAAGCTGTATTGAAAGTCAGGGGTCCGCTCGGTGTCGAAAAGCAGACGTCGGCTGGTCCAGCCCCCGAATATGATGAGAGACGAGATTGAGTCTCTGACCTCAAGATCACGAGCTTAACGAGAGCGCGGCCGACCCAGCCTTGGTCAATCGCTGCACGCCCAGCTAACACCGCACCACGCAAGCCGACGGGCGCCGCGCACGGCGCCGGCCGTCTCCCGCCCGTTACTGCGACCGATCCGAGGTCCAGCCCTTGTAGTCTTTGACATTGTCGCGCGTCACCAGTTTCGACGGCAGCAGCTCGACTGTGGAGGCCGGCTTCTGGCCGTTGAGGATGTTGACGCCGACCTGCACGGCGCGGCGGGCCATGAAGAACGGGTCCTGCGAGGCGGAGGCCTGGATCTGCGTCGCCTGCGGGTCCTTGAGGGCGGCTTCGATGTCGGGTGCGCCGTCGACCGCGGTGATGATGATGCCGGTCCGCTGTTGCTGGCGCGCCGCAAGGTCGGTGCCGATCGCCTGCGGATCGTTGATAGCGAAGATGGCGTCGATCTTGGCGAAGCGAGTCAGATAACCTTGCGCCACCGTGAGGCCGCCTTCGCGCGAGCCCTTGCCGTCCTGGTCGTTGGACAGGACCTTGATACCGGGATTCTTGCCGAGCACGTTCTTGCAGCCAACGACGCGGTCGATCACCGCGGAGACCTGCGGGCCGTTCTCGATGATCACGTCGCCCTTGCCGCCCAGCTTGTCGACGATGTACTGGCAGGAGATCTCGCCGGCCTGGACGTTGTTGGTGGTCACCGTGGCGTCGGCGCCTTCGGCCGCGGTGTCGACGGCGACGACGACGATGCCGGCGGCCTGCGCCTTCTTGATCGCCGGTCCGACCGCCTTGGGATCGCCGGGGTTGAGCAGGATCAGGTCGACGCCGGCGGCGATGAAATTGTCGATCTGGGTGACCTGCTTGCCGAGATCATATTCGAAGCCGACGGTCGTGATCTTTACGTTGGGGTTGGTCTTCTTGGCCTCGAACTCGGCACCCTTCGACAACGCGACGAAGAACGGATTGCCGAGCGAGCCCAGCGAAACGCCTATCGACTTGAGCTCCTTGGCACCGGACGGCGCGGAGCTCAGGACGAGCGCCATCGCGGCGCCGGCAAACGAGATCGACTTCAACATTGGCTTCCTCCCTGGTCTATTGAATCTCCGGTACGGCGACCAGTTGCCGTGACGGAATGAACATGACGGCGCAGCGCCCGCTGCATTTCTTGCTCTCAAGTCCGGGCCGAGCCCTGCAGCCGATAGCGGTCCAGCGCCACCGCGCCGATGATCACCAGGCCCTTGATCACATATTGCCAGACGTCGGACACGCCGATCAGGATCAGGCCGTTCGACAACACGGCAATGATCAGCGCGCCGACCAGCGTTCCCCAGATCGAGCCGATGCCGCCGACAAAGGAGGTGCCGCCCAGGATCACGGCGGTGATGGCGTCGAGCTCGTAGGACTGGCCGAGCTGCAGGCCATTGGCCGCATAGAGCCGCGCCGCCTGCATCGCGCCACCGAGGCCCGCAAGCAGGCCGGACACGCCATAGACGAAGATCAGCACGGCCCAGACCTTGATGCCGGCGAGCCGCGCCGCGCTCTCATTGCCGCCGACCGCGTAGATGTGCACCCCGAGCACGGTGCGCTTGAGCACCAGCCACGACACCAGGATGACCAGCAACGCGATCACCCAGAGCCAGGGAATCGACAATACACCGGGAATGAGGGTCAAGGCGCCGTTGCCGATGAAGGCATAGGGGATCGACGGATTGAAGACCGTGGTGTCGGCGCCGAGCAGCCGCGCCGCGCCGCGCACGGCGGTCAACGACCCCAGCGTGACGATGAACGGCGGCAGGCGCAGCAGCGCGATCAAGCCGCCATTGAGAATGCCGAAGGCGGCGCCGGTGAGCACCGCGGCCGGCAACCACAGCACTCCGAGATCCGGGAATTTGGAGATGATCAGCCCGGCCATCGCCGATGCCGCCAGGATGGAGCCGACCGAAAGGTCGATGCCGCCGGTGAGGATGACGAAGGTCATGCCCGCGGCCAGCACGGTATTGACCGCGGACTGCTGCACCACGATGCCGATGTTCTGGCCGGTGAAGAAGCGGCCGTCCGACAGCACGTGAAAGCCGATGCACAACAACAGCAGCACCGGCAGCATGCCGACCGCGCGAATGATCATCCGCGTCCGCTGCCGCTTCGTCGCCTGCGCGGCGGCAAGACCGGGCGCAGCGGGGACGGTGTTGGCGGAAGCGCCGTTCTCAGGCATCGAGCTGCTCCGTTCCGGTGGCGAGGGCCATGATCTCCTCCTGACTGAGCGGCGATGTCGTGTTGCGCCGGATCTGCCCGGCGATATGTCCTGCGCGCATCACGACGACGCGGTCGCAGATGCCGATGATCTCGGGCAGGTCGGACGAGATGACGAGAACCGCGGTGCCCGACTTCGCGAGATTGTCGATGATCGAATAGATCTCGGACTTGGCGCCGACGTCGACGCCGCGCGTCGGCTCGTCCAGGATCAGGATCTTCGGGCCGATCGCGAGCAGCCGCGACAGCAGCACTTTTTGCTGGTTTCCGCCGGAGAGCCCGCCGGCGGGAACACCGACATTCGCAGCACGGATGCCGAGCCCCGCGAACGCGCGCTTGGCGCGGTCGCGGGCCTTGTCGCGGTCGAGGATGCCGCCGAATTTCGCATCGCGGCCGAGCACCGCGAGATTGATGTTGTCGAGGCAGGACATGTCGAGGAACAGGCCGAGCGCCTTCCTGTCCTCGGTGAGATAGGCAATGCCGGCGTCCAGCGCCTCGCCGGGCGTGCGGATGGAGACCGCGCGCCCGTCGATCTCGACATGGCCCGAGACCATCGGCGCGGCGCCGATGATGAGGTGTGCAAGCTCGGTGCGGCCGGCGCCGACCAGGCCGGCAAGGCCGACGACCTCGCCGGCATGCACCGTCAGCGAACATCCCTTGACGCGCCTGCCGTCGGCGATGTCGACGGCCGCGAGCACCGGAGCTCCCGACCGCGCCTCATTCCTGGGATCATGCTCCTTTTTGTAGAAGGAGGAGACGTCGCGTCCCACCATCATCCGGACGATGGTGTCGGCGCGGATGTCGCCCTTGTCGAGCGAACCGACCAGCGTGCCGTCGCGCAGCACGGTGACCCGATCGCCGAGCGCGTAGACCTCGTCCATGCGATGGGAAATGTAGATGATGGCGAGACCTTCGGCGCGCAGCTGGCGGATCAGCGCGAACAGCCTTTCGCTCTCACCGGCCGACAGCGCGGTGGTCGGCTCGTCCATGATCAGGATCCTGGAGCGGGCGTGCAGCGCGCGCGCGATCTCGACCAGTTGGCGCTGGCCCATCGAGAGATTGGCGACCAGAGTCTGCGGCGTGAAATCCGCGCCGAGCCGCGCCAGGATCGGACCGACGTCGGCCTGCATCGCCTCGCGCGCCAGCAAGCCGCCGCGCGAGACCTCGCGACCGAGATAGATGTTCTCGGCGACGTTCAGATTGGGGGCGAGCGAGAGCTCCTGATAGATGATCGCGATGCCGGCCGCGCGGCCACCGAGCGGACCACTGATCTGCACGGGCTGGCCGTCGATGCGGATTTCGCTGCCCGGGTCCGGCCGGTAGGCGCCCGACAGGATCTTCATCAGGGTGGATTTGCCGGCGCCGTTCTCGCCCATCAATGCGTGGATCTCGCCCGCGTAGACGGTGAGGTCGACGTCGCGCAGCGCCTTGATGCTGAAGAACGATTTGGAGACCCGGCGCATCTCGAGGATGGGCTCGCTCATCACACCTCCCCGACGCGCCGACGGCGGCATCGCAATCTCACCCGCGTCTCGTTGGTCCCTGGCGCGGGTGCAAGCATTAAACAAAAGGTTGTGGCGCAGGGCAATACCTCCCGCACGCCGATGCACGGTCCGGCGCTGCTTTTATCTTTTGCAGACGGAACCGATCTCGCGCGTGATGCCTTTTCTTCGCCACATCATCGCGCATCGCGATCAGCGCCGCGGCCGGTACAGGCGACGCCATTGCGGAAGCCGTTCGGCATAGGCTTGTGCAAGCGCGCGGTCGGGCTCGAACGTCTCGACGCGCCGTGGCGCGGTGCAGACGGCATCGATCGCCTCCCCGGTGACGGCGAGGCGGCCGAGCCGCGCCGCACCAAACGCCGCGCCCGTCTCGCCGTCGGCAAAGCGATGCACCGGCATGTTCAGGACATTGGCCAGCACCGACAACCAGAACCGCGACCGCGAACCGCCGCCGATGACATCGGCCTCCGCGATCACCAGTCCAGTCTCGGCGAGAACGTCCCGGCAATCGGCAAGCGCGAAGGCGACGCCTTCGAGCACGGCCTGCACGATCGCGTCACGATCGGTGGCGTGACTGAGGCCATCGAGCATGCCGCGCACATCCGGGTCATCGTGCGGGGTGCGTTCGCCGGAGAGATACGGCAGGAAGCTGACCGGCGACGGCGCGCTCGGGCGCAACCCGAGCGGCGCCAGCAGGTCGGCCTCAGAGGTCCCCAACAGCCGCGCGATCCAGGCCAGGCACGAAGCCGCAGACAGGATCGCGCCGGCTTGAATCCATCTATTCGGGACGGCGTGACAGAACGTGTGCACGACCCGCTCCGGGTTGGCCGCGATCGTCTCGGTCGGCACCAGCAATGCGCCGGAGGTTCCGAGCGAAATGAAGGCTGCGCCGGGATTGATGGCGCCGATGCCGACGGCTCCTGCCGGATTGTCGCCGGCCCCGCCGGCGATCATCGGCCGCCTGGTCATGCCCCAGCGCTGCGCCAACTCGCTCCGCAGCCGTGCCGACGGCGCGCAGCCCTCGACGAGGCGCGGCATCTGCCGGCGCGATAGTGCGGTCGCGGCGAGCCCCTCATCCGACCAATCGCGGCTGTTAACATCGAGCCACAGCGAACCCGAGGCGTCCGAGACATCCTCGATCGCCTCGCCCGTCAGCACCAGGCGCAGATAGGCCTTTGGTTGCAGCACGAGTTTTGTCGCCGCGAAGATCTCCGGTTCGTGCCTGGCGACCCAAAGCAGTTTTGGCGCGGTGAATCCCGGCATCGCCTTGTTGCCTGTCGTCGTCCGCAAGGCGGGCCAGCGCCGCTCCAGCTCGGCGCATTCCGCAAAGGACCGTCCGTCATTCCAGAGAATGCAGGGCCGCAATGGCGCGTGACCGGCGTCGAGCAGCGTCGCGCCGTGCATCTGGCCGGACAGGCCGATGCCCTCGACCGCGGCCAGTTCGCGCGCGTGATCTGCCGTCAAGGCGTCCAGCGTCGCGAAGGTGGCTTCGATCCACTGCGCCGGGTCCTGCTCGCAATGGCCGGGACGCGGCGAGTTGACCGTCAGCGACCGGCTGCGGCTCGCCACCACGCGCTGCGCGTCGTCGACCAGAACGATTTTGACGGCGGAGGTGCCGAGGTCGATGCCGAGATACATGATGTCACTTGCCTTGCGTGCCCATTGCCTTGCGTGTCCATCGCCTTGTGCGTCCATGGCATTGCGGGCATGGCGGTCCCGATGTTGGCATGCACCCGCCAATCATGTAACCCCACCCGAAACCTTGCCGGGACGGAACGCCCATGACCACCGCCGCCACCCACGACGCGGGAGCCACCCGCGCGCTGATCCTTGCGTTGCTCGCGCTCGCCTGCGGGCACATGCTCTCGACCTTGCTGCGCACCATTCCGGCGGTCAGCCTCGACCTGATGGCGGCGGATTTCGGCATCGAACCGCAGGCGCTGGCGAGCCTCACCTCGGTCTACCCGTTCGCGTTTGCGGCCGCGCAGATCCCGGTCGGCGCGGCGATGGACCGCTTTGGCGTGCGGCCGGTGTCGCTGAGCCTGCTCGCGGGAACCGTGGTCGGCGCCATCGCGTCCGGGTTCGCGACGGGACCCGAAAGCTTCGCGGTCGGACAGGTGCTGCTGGGCGTCGCCACCTCCGGCATGCTGATGTGCCCGATGACATTGGCGGCCAAGCAATTGTCGGCCGCGCGCTTCGGGCTGTGGTCGGGCGCGATCCTCTCGATCGGCAATATCGGCATGCTGTTGTCGTCGAGCCCGCTCGCTTTCGTGGTCGACACCTACGGCTGGCGCGCCGGGTTCTGGATCGCAGGCCTCGGCGGCGTCGCCGTGGCACTCGCGGTGTTCCTGCTGGTGCCGAGCCAGCCCGCCGAGCACAAGGACGAATCCTCGCCGCTGTCGCAGATGATCGAGGTGCTCAGGCTGGGATTGTCGCGGCCCTTGCGCGGCCTGATCGCGCTGGCGCTGGTGTCGCTCGCGACATCGCTGGTGCTGCGCGGCCTGTGGGGCGGACCGTGGCTGATGCAGGTCAAGGGATTGTCGCGGGTCGAGGCCGGCAACCAGCTCGGCGCGTTCACGCTCGCGATGATTGCCGGTCCGCTTCTCGTCGGCATGATCGACCGCAGGATCGGCCGCCGCCGCGCGCTGGTGGCCGGAACGCACCTGGTCGGCGCATTGCTGCTGGCGCTGATGGCGTTAGGGGCGCCGCACTATGCCGTCTCGATGCTGCTCGGCCTTCCCGTGATGCCGCCGCAATACGACCTCGTGCTGTTCGTGCTCATTGGCTTGGCGACCTCGGCGCAGCCGCTGCTGTTCGGCATGTCGCGGCAGCTGGTCGACGCACAGGTCGCGGGCAAGGCGCTCGCGGCGATCAACCTCGCCTTCTTCCTCGGCGCGGCGCTGATGCAGTCGGTCACCGGCGCGGTGGCCGCCTTCGCGGGGCTGCCGGCGGTGCTGCTGTTCATGGCAGCCATGCTTGGCGTCGGCGCGCTGATTTTTTTGGTCTATACCTCGCCAAGACCGGCGATAGAGTAGAGCCCTGCATCAAGGGGACATCTCATGCCTGTCGACACCAAGGCCGCCACCGACCGCCTCATGCGCTTTCTCGCCGTCGAGGGCGTCACCGGACAGGAGGCCGCGATCGGGCGTGAGCTCACGGCTGCGCTGAAGGAGAGCGGCGTTCCGGCGAAGGCGATCCGGCTCGACGACGCCAATACCCGCATTCCCGTGCCGACCGAGACCGGCAACCTCATCGTCGACCTGCCCGGCCGCGGCGCGCTGCACAACCAGCCGCGCATCATGTTCATGACCCACATGGACACCGTGCCGCTGTGCGCCGGCGCCAGGCCGAAGAAGTCGGGCCGCAAGATCGTCAATGATGCCAAGACCGCACTCGGCGGCGACAACCGCTGCGGCTGCGGCGTGCTGGTGACGCTGGCAGCCGAGCTCGAAAAGCAGAAGCTCGATCATCCGCCGATCACGCTTTTGTTCTGCGTCCGCGAGGAGAGCGGGCTTTACGGCGCGCGCCACGTCAAGCTCGACGAGCTCGGCTCGCCGGTGATGGCGTTCAACTATGACGGCGGCTCGGCTTCCAACGTCGTCATCGGTGCGGTCGGTGCGGATCGCTGGACCGTCGAGATCTTCGGCCGCGCCTCGCATGCCGGCGTCGCGCCGGAGCGCGGCATCTCCTCGACCATGATCCTCGCGCTTGCACTGGCCGACGTGAAGGCCAGCGGCTGGTTCGGCAAGGTGGTCAAGCGCAAGCAGCAAGGCACCAGCAATGTCGGCCCCGTCACCGGCGGCGAGGGGCGGCCTGCGGGCGACGCCACCAATGTTGTCACCGACTACGTGCATGTGCGCGGCGAAAGCCGCAGCCACGACGGAAAGTTTTTCAAGGAGATCACCAAAGCCTACAAGGCCGCGTTCGAGAAGGCGGCCAAGAAGGTCACCAACGCGCAAGGCAAATCCGGCAAGGTCAAGTTCAAGGCCGAGACCCATTATTTCCCGTTCCGCATGAAGGACAACCTTCCCGTCGTCAAACGCGCGGTGGCGGCCGTGTCCGCCGTCGGCGGCACCCCGAACGTGCGCACCGCCAATGGCGGCCTCGATGCCAACTGGATGGTCCGCCACGGCGTTCCGACCGTCACCTTCGGCGCCGGCCAGAACGAGGCGCACACGATCGACGAATGGATCAATCTCGACGAATATGACCGCGCCTGCGCGCTGGCTGTGCAGCTCGCGACGATGCGGTAGTAGGATGCCAAAGCAATTCGTCACGGACCGTGCTTGATCTAGATCAAGCGAGGTCGGGCCCGAAGGTTATCCTCTGCCGGCAGATTGCAAACCAGAGGCAACGGCCCATTGCCATCCTTCGCCGCAGTATGAGTTCGGAGGTCCTCCCCCGCAGCCATTGGCACGTCGTGGGCACCCTGATGGTGTTTTTGGCGTGCGCGTCCTGCGCAGGACGCCCCTTGCAGGGCGTGCTCGTTCCGGTCGAGGCCGCGGAGAGCACGTCGCGTGTTCCGGTGCTTGTTGCGACGACCCGCGAGCGCGCTGCCGTCGACACTGGCGACATGTTCAGCCGCGAACGTGCCGCCGCGATGTCCTACGCGATGGTCTCTGTCTCAATTCCGCCTGACGAGGCCCGCGTGGTCGGAGCGATCCAGTGGCCGACGGTGCCGCCCGGCGATCCGCGCCGCGAGTTCGTCACGGTGTCGGCCGACTACCTCGACAGGGCCGGCTTCAATACCGCCATCAACAGTGTCGCCAAGAAGACCCGCCGCAGCAAGGCGATGATCTTCGTCCACGGCTTCAACAACCGCTTCGACGATGCGGTCTATCGCTTCGCGCAAATCGTCCAGGACTCGCGAGCCCCGGTGATCCCGATCCTGTTCTCTTGGCCCTCGCAAGGCCTGGTCGGATTGCGCGCCTATGAGCGCGACGGCGAGGTCGCCCGTGAATCCGTCGGATCGCTCGACGGGCTGATCGAGCAGGTGGCGCTCAACCCCGCAATCCGCGAGGTCACCGTGCTCTGCCATTCCATGGGCTGCCTGATCACGCTGAATGCCCTCCAGGCCAGGGCACGCCGGACTGGGAAGGTCGGCGGCAAGATCAGGAACGTGGCTATGGTGGCCCCCGATGTCGACTTCGCAGCGTTTCGCGAACAGATGCAGGAAATGGGATCGTCGCGGCCGCGCTTCGCGCTCTTCCTGTCGCAGGATGACGGTGCGCTGAAGCTGTCGAAGTCGATCGCGGGCGGCCTCACCCGGCTCGGCGATGTCAACGCGGAGGAAGAGCCTTACAAGGACGAACTGGCGCGGGCCAATATTCTGGTATTCGACATCACCCGCTTACAGGGACAAGCGCATTCGCGCGCCTTCGAAGACGTGACCACCGTGATGGGCATGATCGAGCGCAGGCTCGCTCAAGGTCAGCAGCTTGCCGAGGACGCTTCGCGGCGACCGGCCGCCGGCGCGCCGGCGCACTAGCTCAACGGGATCTTGCCCAAGATGCGCCGCGATGTCGCAACGACCGCATTGCCGCGGCGCGACCGTCGGTCTAGCCTGCAAAGAAAACGCAGGGAGAAAATCATGCCGCGCATTTCAAACATCGAGACCGGATTCTACCGGATCCCTCTCCCCGTCATGCTCTCCGATTCGACCCACGGCGACATCGCAGCGTTCGAACTGATCACCTGCCGGGTGCGCGATGCCGATGGCGCCGAGGGCGTCGGCTACACCTACACGGTCGGGCGCAATGGCGGTGCCGTCGCCGACATCCTCAAGCGCGAGATCCCGCCGCTGGTCGAAGGCCGCGAGGCCGATGACACCGAGGCGATCTGGCATCAGGTCTGGTGGGCGTTGCATTACGGCGGGCGGGGCGGGCCGGCGGTGCTGACGCTCTCGGCACTCGACATCGCGCTGTGGGATTTGAAGGCGCGGCGCGCGCAATTGCCGCTGTATCGATTGCTCGGCGGCTTCGATGCGCGCGTGCCTTGCTATGCCGGCGGCATCGACCTCGATCTCTCGGTCGAGGCGCTGCTGGAGCAGACCGATGGCAATCTCGCCAAGGGTTTTCGCGCGATCAAGATGAAAGCCGGCCGCCCCGATCTCAAATCGGATGTCGCCCGGGTCGCGGCGATGCGGCAACATCTCGGCGACGGCTTTCCGCTGATGGTGGATGCCAACATGAAATGGACGGTCGAGGAAGCGATCCGCGCCGCCCGGGCGTTCCAACCCTACGACCTCACCTGGCTCGAGGAGCCGATCATTCCCGACGATATCGCGGGCCATGCTCGCATCATGCAGGTCGGCGGCGTGCCGATCGCGGCGGGCGAGAATTTGCGTTCGCTGTGGGAGTTCAAGAACTACATCGTCGCGGGCGCGGTGTCCTATCCCGAGCCTGACGTCACCAATTGCGGCGGCGTCTCCGCCTTCATGAAGATCGCGCGGCTGGCGGAAGCGTTCAACCTTCCCGTCACCAGCCACGGCGCGCACGACATCACCGTGCACCTGCTCGCAGCCTGCCCGAACCGGTCGTATCTGGAGGCGCACGGTTTTGGGCTCGACAAATATATCGAGCATCCGCTGGTGCTGCAGGACGGGCTGGCGCTCGCGCCGGACCGGATCGGCCACGGCATCAGCTTCGACTGGAATGGGCTGGCGAAGCTGTCGGCGTAGCGCGGATCCGCCCGTCTCTGGTTCAGGGGAGCTGGGCAAAGCGGCCGATCGGAACTCTTTATCTCGCGGCGAGGGTCCCTCAACGTGCACTGTCGCCGGTCCGGGGCCTCAATATTCCATGTAAGATTGCACTCGACGAGTTGCATCCAAGTCGCTACCATGAGTTGATTTTACACACGTATGATATTGCGAGATTTGCGATGAGAGCATTGCTTATCGTTCTCGGCTTGCTCGTTGTGCAGCTTTCAATGCAACGAGCTTACGCCGAGCCATCATCCAAGGAAATCGATCAAGCCCTGCACGATCTGTTTCCCCGCAGTTCGGATCAGATGACGGAAGACGCCCTTCGGCGCGCTTACAGGAGAGGCTATCAGCGCGGTCTTGAAGACGCGCGGCCGCCTCAACCTCAAGAAAAGCCAAAAGGAAAATAGCCTTTCATCGCCACGCGACTATTTCAGGCATATTCGGAGGGGATGGTGCTGCCCTATTGCCTTCGTCAATTTCATTCTTGCGCGCCCCGGCTCCGTCTCAGATTGTTTCTGGTCGTCACGCTCGCATTGATTTTGCTACCGGCATTCTCTGGTCGCAGTGACGCCTCTTGCGACCACACAATCATGCTCAGAGATGATGTGTCCGAGACGATCACGGCATTCTTTTATACTCAAAACGGAAAGATGAGCAGAAACCTTCTCGTGGACTACTCTCCGATCCTCCATTCCAAACAACTTCCTATCGAGTTGCAGGGATCCGGGCCATCCAAACTCTATGTCATACTCAATGATAGGAACGACCACCCAGTGGAGGGTTATGTCGAGAACATATGCCAGCTGGCGAAAATCATCATTGTCTATGATAGACTTCGCCAACCGATGATGAACTTGCAATGAGTCCGCCCCGGAGGCTCGTGCTCCTACTGGATGGCACCTGGAACGAGGATGCCGAGACCGATCAAGACACCAATATCGTCAGGTTGCGCGATGTCATTTCGCGCAGCGTAACATCCGAATTCTACGTCCCTCGCTCGATCGAAGCCGTCGACAAGGCCGACAGTGGACTCGTGCAATTCGGAGCGTGCAAATTCCGCGATTGCGACTATTTCATTTTCTACGAGCGCGGCGTGGGCACCGGATCAGGATTTAGCCGCTACACGGGCGGAGCTCTGGGGCGCGGCGTGGACCAAAATGTTCGCCGCGCGTACAAATTCCTTTCGCAATACTATGTACCTGGAAGCGAGATCTTTATCTTCGGATTCTCGAGAGGCGCCTATACCGCGCGCTCAGTCGTGGGATTCCTGACATCAGCGGGCCTCTTGAAGGCCCAAAACTGTACCCCCGATCTGGAGCAGAAGGCATGGGACTACTATGCTATGGCGGCCAACGATCGGTTTCCGGGGATCAAGGCGCAGCTCGACACGTATGTGCATTCGCCGAGCGACCTCCGGATCGCATGCGTCGGTGTGTTCGATACTGTTGGCGCTCTCGGCGTCCCATTATCCTCATTTTGGCGGGTCAATAGGGAACGCTACGAGTTTCACGACGTTCTTCTTTCCCCGATCGTGAAACTCAATTTGCATGCCTTGGCGATTGACGAGAGCAGGCTCCAGTTCGCGGCCAACGTGTGGCGGCAGAGCAAATTTCGAGTCAGCAACTCTGTCACCGAGCAGGTTTGGTTCCCGGGCGTGCACGCAGATGTCGGGGGAGGTTTTTTCAGCGATCTGGAGCGCAATCGAGGACCGCGGCAGCTCGACGATGTGACGTTCGACTGGATGATTAAGCGACTTCTGCATCACTATGCCGACTTTCCTATCCTCGACTTCGCCTTCGCACCTCTTCCGGGACCAAGCCTCGCGGGACAACCTCTTCAACATGATTCACGGGCTGGACCGTACCGACTTTTCCCAATTGCCGTTCGCGCCGTTGGAAACCTACCGCCACCGCTGCTGCGGCGCGAGCGGCTCGTGAGTTGGAATCGCAACGAAGCAGTGGTCGGCGAATCAATTCACATCTCATCGATCGAGCGCGTTGGAACGCCGGTCAGGATAGATGTCGCGAGCGCAATTGAAGAAAGGTTTTATCTCCCAAGAAACCTGATCGAACATCTTCCTAACCTTTGGGAGATGTACTGCAAGAATCCTTTCCGGGATTGGAGCTTGGAAGCAGTGACGATCACGACATGGACAGGCGATCCCATCGCTCCCGGAACGGCAACGGATGAGGACAAGGAGCTTGCGCGGAAGGCCGTGGAGCAAGCCTATGAACGCTTAAAGGGACTTGGGTACGATCTTCTATCCGACACGTGGAACTCGGAAACTGCCGCCCCGTTCCTGGCAGCCGGAAAACGAGCGGCGGAATAGCTGCACGACGAACGGAAGCCTTGAGAACCGCGATCTGGACCAGATGGCAAGAGGCCCGGCCATCGATCCCTCTGCCGGCCCTCCCTCTCACAGCCAGGCTTCAAGGATAAGATCGCGTTGCTGCACGCGAGGCATTCGCTGACGCTTGATGCAAGCTGCGGTTATTCGGCTATGGTGTCGACGCCGACACACAATCCGAGAGAATCCCGCCTTGAGCCCCGAGCTTCACCAGAAACTGACCGCGTGGCGCCGGCATTTGCATGCGCATCCCGAACTGTCCCTCCAGGAGAAAGCTACCGCCGCTTTCGTGCAAGAAAAGCTCACCGAGCTCGGCATTCCCTTCGTGTCAGGCGTTGGCGGTCACGGCATCGTCGCGACCCTGACGCGCGGCCGCGCCCAGGGCCGCGTCGGCCTGCGCGCCGACATGGATGCGCTGCCGATCACCGAAGATACGGGCCTAGCTTACGCTTCGCAAAATCCCGGTGTGATGCATGCCTGCGGCCATGACGGGCATACCGCTTCGCTGCTCGGCGCCGCCGCGCTGCTCGCCGCCGACACCAGCTGGAGCGGGACGGTCGATTTCATCTTCCAGCCGGCCGAGGAAGGCTTTGGCGGCTCGCGCGCGATGGTCGCGGCCGGCCTGTTCGAGCGCTTTCCGATGCAGCGGGTGTTCGGCTTTCACAACTGGCCGGGCCTTGCCGCCGGCACCATCGCGGTCCATGACGGCGTCGTCATGGCCTCCGGCGGGCGCGTCAGCATCACCATCGATGGCCATGCCGGTCACGCCGGCATGCCGCATCTGACGCGCGATCCGGTGATGGCGGCCGGGCATCTGATCGTGGCGCTGCAATCGATCGTGTCACGCAGCGTCGATCCGCTCGACACCGCTGTGCTCTCGCTCTGCACGCTCGAAGGCGGCACGGCACGCAACCAAATCGCCGGACGCGTTTCAATCGGCGGCACGCTGCGCTACCATCGCGATGCGGTAAAGGACACCGTCGTGGCGCGGATCGAACAGATCTGCGCCGGGATTGCCACGAGCTTCGGCGTCAAGGTGACGCCCGAGATCGTCATTGGCGTCGGCGTCGTGATCAACACGGCGGCCGAGGCAGATCTCGCGCGCCTCGCCGCGAACAAGGTGCGGGCCGAGTTGCGGCGCGACCTCGCGCCCAGCATGGCCGGTGAGGATTTCGCCCATTATCTCTCGCGGCGCCCCGGCGCCTTCGTCTGGATCGGCAACGGCGAATTGCGTGATGGCGCCGAGTTGCACGGCCCGCGCTATGATTTCAACGACGCGATCCTGCCGGTGGCATCGAGCTGGATGGCGGAAGTCGCCAAGGCGGCGCTGGCTTCAAACAAGGCGGCGCTGGCCTCGAACTAGGCGCGCTCAAGAAATCTCGCGCGGCAGCTTCCAGCCCGGCTTCGGCTCGAACGTCTCCTCGACCTGCGCGACGTGATAGCCGGCGGGCAGAAGCCGGCCGCCCTCCTCGTCCGCGACCGGCACGTCGGTCACCAGCCCCTCGATCAAGGCGGCTTCCCACACCTCCTTCTCGGAGGGAAAGGGGTCGCCGATCTGCTTGTTGCCTTCGAACAGCGCGTACATCGGTTCCGGTCCTGCGTTGATCAAGCTCACGAGCAACGTATCGGCCGCACGGACGTTCCCAATCCGGCAAATCGCAACGGATGGACACGTCAAACATGGCGCGCGTTCTGATCGGAACTTCCGGCTGGCATTACGCCTCCTGGCGAGGCCCGTTCTTTCCCGAGGGCGTGACGCTGAAGCAGCAGCTGAGCTACTACGCCGGACAGTTCGACACCACCGAGCTGAACGGGGTGTTCTACCGCACCCCGACGCCGGAGGCCGTCGAGGGGTGGCGGGAGCAGACCGGCCGCGATTTCGTCTTTGCCTGGAAGGCCTCAAAATTCATCACGCATTGGAAGCGCCTGTCGGATCGCTCGGTGAACAGCCTCGAACTGCTCGAGGATCGCATCTCACGGCTCGGCGGCAAGGCCGGCCCGATCCTGTTCCAGCTGCCGCCGCAATTCGAGGCCGACGCGGACCGCCTCGCCGGTTTCTTCAAGCTGTTGTCGCGGAAGCGGCGTTACAGTTTCGAATTCCGTCATCCGAGCTGGTATCAGCCGCGCATCTTGCGGATGCTGGCCGACGAGAACATGTCGCTGTGCCTGTCCGATCATCACGATGCGCCCGCGCCATGGAAGCGCACGGCGGACTTCGTCTATGTGCGCGGACACGGGCCCAGCGGGCGTTATCACGGGCACTATACGAAACCCGCGCTGGCGCAATGGGCGCGGCGCATCAAGTCCTGGAAGCGGCAGGGCTGCGACGTCTATGTCTATTTCGACAACGACCAGAAGAGCGCGGCGCCGGCCGATGCCCGGGCGTTGCAGCAATTGCTCAACGTGCGGCAAAGCGCGGCGATCACGACGGCAAGCCGCCGTGCGGACACCGTTGTTCACCGCTAGACGATGCCGCCTTGCCGGAGCGCCGCGATGGCGGCCTTGTCGTAGCCGAGCTCGCTCAGGATAAGGTCGGTATGCTCGCCGAGCGTCGGCGGACGCGTCGCGATCTCGCCGGGCGTTTCCGAGAGGCGGACGGCGGCCCGCGACACTGGTGCGGGCTTCGGCAGACCGGGATAGTCGACGTCCTGCATGAAGCCGGCGGCGCGGATGTGCGGATGATCCAGCGCTTGTTGCGGGCTCAGCACGGGGCCGGTCGGAATCATGGCCTTGCCCAGGGTGTCGACCGCTTCCTGCGTGGTGCGCTCGGCGCACCAGCGCGCCATCCGCTCGCTGATGACAGGGCCGTTGTTGCCGCGGCTGATGTCGTCGGCAAAGCGCGGATCGCCCAGCCACAACTCTTCCTCGCCCATCAGTTTCGCCCAGCGCTTGAACAGCGGATGCCCCGTGACCTGGCACAGCACCCAGCCGTCCCTGGTGCGGTAGATGTCGGCGGGCGCCGCGGTCTGGCCGAGATTGCCTGTCGGCACCCGATTGACGTTGATGACGGCCTGCTCGATCAGCGTGGCATTGGTGAAGGACAAGGCGGTTGCGAGCAATGCGCCCTCGACGATCTGCCCGCGCCCGGATTTGCCGCGCTCGATCAGCGCGGCGAGCGTGCCGAACGCGCAATGCAGCGCGGTCCCGAAATCAACCCAGTTGACCGCGGCCCGGTAGGGCGGATCGCCTACGCCCGTCATGTACACCGAGCCCGACATGACCTGGCCGACGCCGTCGAAGCCGACGCGGTCGGACCATGGCCCCGGCCCGCCGAACGCGGTGGCCGTCGTCAGGATGATGTCCGGCTTGATCGCCTTCAGCGAGTCGTAATCGAGCTTCATCGCGCGCAAGGTCTGCGGCGGTAGATTGGCGACGACCACGTCCGCGGTCGCAATCAGCCGGCGCATCACCTCCTGCCCTTCCGGCTTCATCGGATCGAGCGTGAGGCACTTCTTGTTGCGATTGACCTGAAGAAACAGCGCACCTTCGCCGCCCTCGCCCACCGGCGCCACGAAGCGATCCTCGCTGCCGTCGCGCTTCTCGACGCGAATGACCTCGGCGCCGAATTCGGCCAGCAAGGTCGCGCAATAGGGCCCCGCGATATAGCGCCCGAAATCGAGAACCCGGACGCCGTCCAGAACCCCTCCCATCGATCTCTTCCTTTGTGCTTTTTGTCAGCTTACAGGGATTGGCATTTGCGGCAAGGTGGCAACGGACGCCACGCCCTTCCCTCAAGCCATGCCCTGCCCTCAAGATGTGATCGGCGAATCATTTCGACTGGCGGAAATTGTGCTCTAGTATGGACCTGTCCCTCCCCCATCAGAGCCTCATCCATGCCGCAACAATTCGATCGCTCCAAAGAAGATCTCGGCAACGCGATCCATTTCGAGCACGTCAACATCCAGGTCCCGGACCAGCGCCTCGCCACGCTGTTCTACGTCACAGGCCTCGGGCTCACCCGCGATCCCTATCTGATGGTGTCCGACACCAACATGTGGATCAATGCCGGCCGCAGCCAGTTTCATTTGCCGAGCGGCAGGCCGCAGGTGTTGCGCGGCCATACCGGACTGGTCATCGCGGGCCGCGAGGCGCTGCTCGCCCGGCTGGCGTCGGTCGCAAAGAAGCTCGAGGGCACTGCGTTCGCCTTCGCCGAGCACAACGACCATGTCGAGGCGATTTGTCCGTGGGGCAACCGCCTGCGCTGCTACGAGCCCGACGCCGCGCGCTTCGGCCGCGTCGCGCTCGGCATTCCCTATGTCGAGTTCGACGTGCCGGTGGGATCCGCCGCGCGCATCTGTGCCTTCTACCCCGAGATCATGGGCATGCCATCAGAGCTGTGGAACGGCGACGGCACGGTCGCCGCCGTGAAAACGGGCCGCGACCAGCATCTGCTGTTCCGCGAGACCGATCGGCCCCAAGGCGACTATGACGGCCACCATGTGCAGATGTACATCACCGATTTCTCCGGCCCGTACCGCAAGCTGCTCGCACGCAATCTGGTCTCGCGCGAGGACAATCAGTACCAGTACCGCTTCTGCGACATCGTCGATCTCGACAGCGGCAAGCCTCTGTTCACGGTCGAGCACGAAGTGCGCAGCGCCACCCACCCGATGTTCATGCGCCCGATGGTCAATCGCAATCCGGCGATCAACAACCGGAACTATGCGGCTGGCCACGATCAGTCGTTCTGGGCGATGGAGCCGGACCAATACGAGGGATAGGGGCTGGGTTGTGCGACCGAGCTACGAAATTTCTGGCCGCGGGCCGCTGACAGTATGCCACTTGAGGCGTTTCCGCTGAAACGAGCGAGTGACTCATGCTTCCTTCGCTTTGACTACCATCGCTTCTTTCATTATTCGGTCACCCAGCTCCGTGAGCTGGAGCCATTCGCCCAAACCACCATTCGTATTCGTTCCACGAATTTCCTTAATCAGACCGTACGCTCCAAGCTGTACTCTGATCTGGTCTGCGGTGACCGAGTTGAGATCGATCCCGCTGCGATTAGACCGCCCCGATTGCTTGAGATAGCGCTCCAGATAAATCGCCAGGTCTTTGGCACTTGCGGTATCGACAACTTTGGGGCGATGCCGACAAATATCTCTCGCCACGTCATTTTGATTGACGAATTTACCGTTTCCCCACGCTGGCCCAAGTAAGTAAACTTCACGTCGTACTGAGAATCTAGCGGCGCCATATCGGGCACCAACCAACAACACGTAATAATCGCACTGATCTATTACCCGTTGAATGTACTTAAATTGCTCCATGTCGATCGCAGGGAAACCCTCCATACCCGCAGGAATATGATCGAGATCGAGAATAGCTTCGATAGCCTCGCGACGCTCCTCAACTAAGTCGGTGTAAGTCGAAGAAACGAAAACCTGATACTTCTTAGCTTGCAAGTGATAATCCTCGAGCCACGCAGAATGAAGAGGTCAGTGTCGACAGCCCGCGCTATGCAACGTTGAAGTCGATTGTCGGCCTATCATCGCTCGACTTCGGTACGCAAAATACAAAAGGTGGACAGTTGTACTCAGAAGAATGTGCACGAAGAACCTGAGTGCAACTGAGCCTTTCGGACGGCCTGCGATCGCACTTCGGATCTTTTCATATCGCATTGATATAATTACACAACCTGGCTGGGGCGGGAGGGATCGAACCTCCGAATGGCGGAATCAAAATCCGCTGCCTTACCGCTTGGCTACGCCCCATCAGGCCCTGGGGAACGGCGGCGACAGGAGCGTCCGCGGATTCCCTCGAGTGGTGCCGGTCTATAGGGAGAGGCGCGGCATTTCAACCGCCCGGAGGGGCAAAATACCACAGGGGCCGGTGGCGCCGCGTCATGCCTTATATGAGCGCTACGCCAGCCCGTTGCCGACGGGCGTTCCGCCACCCCTCCTGACAGTTGAGACCTCCCCCGTTTCATGGGAATACGGCGGCCAAGAACTGTCCATGGGAGTGAGCCATGACCTACCGCGCGCCGATCTCTGACATGCTGCTGTCGCTCACCCACGGCGCCGGCCTGAAGGCTGCCATGGAGGCCGGCCATTACGGCGATTTCGACGGCGATATCGTGAGCGCCGTGCTGGAGGAAGCCGGCAAGTTCGCGACCGACGTGCTGGCGCCGCTCAACAAGGTGGGCGACGAGCACGGCATCAAGCTCAGCGACGGAAAGGTCACGACCGCGCCGGGCTGGCCGGATGCCTACAGGCGCTGGACCGAGGGCGGCTGGAACGCGGTCTCCGGCCCCGAGGATTTTGGCGGCCAGGGCCTGCCGCTCGCGATCAACGCCGCCTGCACCGAGATCTGGAGCGCCGCCAACGTCGCCTTCGGCCTCTGCCCGTTGCTGACGGCGTCGGCGATGGAGGCGCTGGACGCGCATGGCAGCGACGAGTTGAAGAAGACCTATCTCGAGAAGCTCGTCTCTGGCGAATGGACCGGCACGATGCAGCTGACCGAGCCGCAGGCCGGCTCCGATGTCGGCGCGCTGCGCACCCGCGCCGAGAAGCAGGCCGACGGCACCTATCGCATCAAGGGGACGAAGATCTTCATCACCTATGGCGAGCACGACATGACCGACAACATCGTGCATTTCGTGCTGGCGCGTCTGCCGGACGCGCCCGCCGGGACCAAGGGGATATCGCTGTTTCTCGTTCCCAAATTCATGGTCAACGAAGACGGCTCGCTCGGTGCGCGCAACGACATTTTTGCCTCCGGCGTCGAGCACAAGCTCGGCATGCATGCCTCGCCCACCTGCACCATGACCATGGGCGATCATGGCGGCGCGATCGGCTTCCTGGTCGGCGAAGAGAACCAGGGCATGCGCTGCATGTTCACGATGATGAACCAGGCCCGCCTCGGCGTCGGCCTCGAAGGCGTCGGTGTCGCCGACCGCGCCTATCAGCAGGCATTGTCGTACGCACAAGAGCGCAAGCAGGGCCGTGCCCTCGGCAAGAAGGGTGACGGCTCCGATGCGATCTTCGTGCATCCCGACGTCAAGCGCATGCTGATGCGGATGCGGGCGCAGACCGCGGCGGCCCGCACCATCTGCTATGCGACCGCGGTGGCGATCGACGTCTCGACGCGCGCCAGGGATCCGAAGGTCCGCGCCGACGCTGCCGCGCGCGCGGCACTGCTGACGCCGATGGCCAAGGGCTATTCCACCGATGTCGGCAACGAGGTCGCCTATCTCGGCGTGCAGGTGCATGGCGGCATGGGCTTCATCGAGGAAACAGGCGCGGCGCAGCACTATCGCGATGCGCGCATCACCGCGATCTACGAGGGCACCAACGGCATCCAGGCCATCGACCTCGTCACGCGAAAACTCGCGACCAACGGCGGCGCAGCGGTGTGGGCGCTGCTCGACGAACTCTCGGCCATCGTGAAGCAAGTCGAAGCCTCCAACGATCCCGCCTTCGGCACCACGGGCGTTAAATTGCGCGAGGCACTGGAGGCGCTGACGCGCACCAGCAAATGGCTGCTGGAGCGGGTTGCGTCCGCGCCGAACGAGGCGCTGGCCGGCGCGACGCCGTATCTGCAACAGTTCGGCGCCACGCTCGGCGGCTGCATGCTGGCGTCCGAAGCGCTCGCCGCGAAATCCGATGGCATCACGGACGCCGCGCGCTACGTCTCGCTGGCGCGCTTCTTCGCCGAGAACATCGCCGTGCAGGCCGGCGCGCTCGAGCGAACCGTGACGGAGAGCGCGGAGTCGGTCGCGGCGGCGGATGCGGTGCTGTTGGGGTAGCTGGGACGCGTAGCCTGGATGGAGCGCAGCGCAATCCAGGGCCGTCATCGTTCGTGGCACGAATCCCGGATTGCGCTGCGCTCCATCCGGGCTACGAAGCCGCGAGCTTCGTGCGTCTCCCCGGCCGCCACAGCACCACGCCCGCCGCCACCAGATCTAGCACCACGCACATCGCAAACGCGCTCGTGTAGTTGCCGGTGACGCTGCGCACGAGGCCGACGATGCCGGGGCCGAAGGCGCTGACAATGCCGCTGATCGACGTGCCCAGTCCCATCGCGGCGGCGAAGGCGCTCGCGCCGATCTCGCGCTGGATGATCAAGGGCGGGAACGTGATCATGTTGCCGATCGAGAAACCGTAGACGGCGCAGCACACGAGCAGCACGGTCGGGTTCGTGCTTTGCAGAAGCACGAACAGAGCCGCCGCCTGGCTCGTCATCGATGCCGCGCAGGCGAGCCGCGGATCGAGCCGGTCGACGAACAGGCCGAGCGACAGCCGCCCGACCACAGCCATCGCCGCCATGATGGTGACGGCAAGGCCCGCACTGGCGCGGCCGATCAGCGGTTCGAGGAACGTCACCTGGTGGATGATGAATCCCATCTGCGCCAGCAGCGCGACCGCGATCGGCAGCACCATGGTCCAGAACGCCGGATTGGCGAGCAGCGTCTTGCGCGAGTGAACCGCAGGCACGGCGGTGCCGCCAGCGGATGAATCCCCACCCGATGTCGGCGGCATTTCGGTTCGCCAGCCGGTGAAGATGACCACCACCGGCAGCACCAGCACCACCATCGCGAGCGTGGCCGCCAGCATCGCGGAACGGAAGCCGATGCTGGCGCTCAGCGACAGCAGCAGCGGCACGAGGACGATGCCGCCGCAGGTCGCGCCGTTGTAGGCGAGACTGAGCGCGAGCCCGCGGCGCCGTTCGAACCAGGAGTTCAGCACGGTCGCGATCACCACCGTGCCCATGCCGGTCCAGCCGACCGACATCAGCGCGTAAGCGAGATAGAGCTGCCAAGGCGTCTGCAGCAGCGCCAGCAGCACCGTCGAAGCGCCGAGCGCCGACAGGCCGCACAGGATCAGCGACCGCAGCCCGATGCGGGCGAGCAGATCGTCGGTGAAGATGACGAGGACCGCAGTCAGGAGAAAGGAGAAGGTGCTGGCCGCGGAGACCAGCGTGCCCGGCCAGCCATGGGCGCGCTGCAGTTCGGCGAGATAGACGCCCTGGCCGTAGAGGCCGAAGCCGAACATGAAGAAAGCCATCAGGAAGCAGGCCAGCACGACGCGCCAGCCGCGATAGTGCAGCGAGGATTCGTCAACACGAGTGGCGGTACTCATCAATCGGGCAATCCGCCAAATGGAACGGCGCGAGGCGATCGTGCACCACAACCAAGGGGTTTTTCAAATGAAAAAGGTAGCTGATTGTTGCAACGCGCAGCACGGCGGGGAGCGTGATGCGCCCCTCTCACGCGGATTCGCTCTCCAAAAGGTCGCGCGAGCGCATTGGCACGCCTGCAAGATGATGTAGGCTGACGTTTCGCGAGTCTAGCCAATGTCAGTATCGCGGTGACCGCAGGGGCCCCTCATGCCGAATGGCAATATCGTCGTCACCGAAGAGCGCGGAACGCGCGTTATCACCCTGCGTCGCCCGAGCAAGAAGAACGCGATCACGCAGGACATGTATCGGGAGATGAGCCGCGCGATCGACACCGCGCAGAACAATCCCGATATCCGCTGCATGATCATCACCGGGGGCTCCGGCGTGTTCACCGCCGGTGACGACATCGACGATTTCATGCACGCCGACACGTCGCGCCCCGAGACGCTGTCCGACGGTGCCAAGTTTCTCTATTCGCTCGCCCTCAACGCCAAGCCGGTGATCGCGGCCGTGGACGGCGCGTCGATCGGCATGGGCACCGTGATGCTGTTCCATTGCGACTATGTGCTGGCCTCGAACGCGGCGACGTTCTCCGCGCCCTACATCCATCTCGGGCTCGTGCCGGTCGGCGCGTCCAGCCTCTTGATGCCGAACACGATGGGCTATCAGCGCGCCTTCGCCATGCTGGTGATGGGGCGGACTTTTACGGCCGCGGAAGCGCATGCCGCCGGCTTCGTCAACACCGTGGTCTCGCCGGGTCATACCGAGGTCGAGGCGCGCAAGGTGGCGCGCGATATCTGCCGGCTCCCCGCCGAAGCGGTCGCGACCTCACGCAAACTGCTGCGCGTGGCATCCGAGGAGCTCACCCGCCGCATCGATCAGGAGGCCCATTTGTTCGGTGAGCGGCTGAAGTCGGAAGAAGCCACCGCCGCCTTCAACGCGTTTGCGAACAGGAAGAAGAAAAAGTAGGGTGCCGCCCGGCGCCTCGCCCCGGAATGCCGCGATAACTTTCGTGAAATCTTCGTGCGGAACGACTAGTCTGGTTCCATGCGACATGTTCTCCGCCTGACTATCTTCGCGCTCGCGCTCGCCGTGCCGCCCGCGTCCGCCCAAACCGCCGCACCCGTCGAGCTGCGCATCCTCGCGATCAACGATTTCCACGGCAATCTGCGCCCGCCGCCGGGCGGCATCCGGATCAGCGATCCCGAGGACAAGTCCAGGAAGGTGATGGTGGCGGCCGGCGGTGCCGAATACATGGCGACGCTGGTGAAGCAGCTGCGCGAAGGACACAAGAACACGATCTTCGTCGCCGCCGGCGACCTGATCGGCGCAAGCCCGTTCCTGTCGGCGATGTTCCACGACGAGCCTTCGATCGAGTCGCTCTCGATGATGGGGCTCGCGATCAGTTCGGTCGGGAATCACGAATTCGACGAGGGCAAGACCGAGCTGTTGCGGATGCAGAACGGGGGCTGTCATCCCGTCGACGGCTGCCAGGGGCCGCATCCCTTCACGGGCGCCAAATTCCGCTATCTCGCGGCGTCCACCATCGAGACGGCGACGGGCAAGAGCGTGCTGCCGCCTTACGAGATCAGGGAGTTCGAAGGCATCCCCATCGCCTTCATCGGGCTGACCTTGAAGGACACCGCGGGCATCGTCTCGCCATCGGGCATCACGGGCCTCGAATTCCGCGACGAAGCCGAGACGGTGAACGCGCTGGTGCCGCAGCTGAAGACGCGTGGGGTCGAGGCGATCGTGGTGCTGATCCACCAGGGCGGCGAGCCGGCCGGCGACTACAATGAATGCCCTGCCATCACCGGGCCAATCGTCGACATCGTGAAGAAATTCGATCGCGCCGTCGACGTCGTCGTCAGCGGCCACACTCATCGTGCTTATGTCTGCGATATTGACGGGCGCCTCGTCACCAGCGGCGACAAATACGGTACGCTGGTCACCGCGATCGACCTCAAGCTCGATCCGGCAACCCGCGACATCGTCAGCGCCAGAGCCGAGAACGTCATCGTCGCCAATGCCTCGCTGCCCAGGGATCCCGAGCAGACCGCATTGATCGATGCCTACGACAAGCTTTCGGCGCCGATCGCCAATCGCCCGGCTGGATCGGTGACACAGACGCTGTCACGCGTGCCGAACGAAGCCGGCGAAAGCGCGCTCGGCGACGTCATTGCGGACGCGCAGCTCGCCGCGACCAGGGACGCCAAGGACGGCGGCGCCGTCATCGCGCTCACCAATCCCGGCGGCATCCGCACTGACATCGTTCCAAAGGAGAACGGCGCGATCACCTTCGGCGACGTTTTCGCCAGCCAGCCGTTCCGCAACCGGCTCGTCACCATGACGGTCACGGGCAGCCAGCTCAAGGACATGCTGGAGCAGCAATGGCTCGACCCGAAGCGGCCGCGGATTCTCCAGGTCTCGAACGGGTTCAGTTATGCCTGGGATGCGGCGAAGCCATACGGCGAGCGCGTGATCAACGAGAAAATGACGCTCAATGGCAGGCCGATCGAAGCCGGAAGCGGCTACCGCGTCACCCTCAACGATTACCTCGCAGTCGGTGGCGACGGCTTTACCGTCGCCAAACAAGGCACGGGGCCGCAATATGGCGGCTACGACGCCGACGCGCTGTTCGCGTTCTTCAGGGCGCACGGACCGATCGGGCCGCTGCCGCTGAGCCGCATCCTGCGCGTGAATTGATCCGGGTCAAACGGGCCGGTCCGGGACCACCCTTTGCCATTCCCGGGGGAACGCATAGATTGGGTTTTGCATTTGCGTTTTGGCGCCGGATGCGCCAAGCGACGTCGAGAGCCCGCATCCCATGAGGCCGACTGATGAGTACGCTTCTCCTCTCCCACAAGGCCTGCCTCGACCACGTCACGCCGCCTGGACACCCTGAAAGGCCGGACCGCCTGCGCGCGGTGGAGGAGGCGCTGTCGCATGAGCGCTTCCAGTTCCTGGTACGCGACCAGGCGCCGGAGGGCGATCTCGACCTCGTCACGCTCTGCCACAACGAGCACTACGTGACGGAGCTGCGCCACATCGCGCCGACCAGCGGACAGGTCTATGTCGATGGCGACACCTCGATGTCGCCTGGCACGTGGGAAGCGGTGATGCGCGGCGTCGGCGGCGCGGTCGCGGCGACCGAAGCGGTGATGGCGGGCGAGCATCGCAACGCTTTCGTCGCGGTGCGCCCGCCCGGCCACCACGCCGAGATCGGCAAGCCGATGGGCTTCTGCTTCTTCGACAACGTCGCCATCGCCGCGCGCCACGCGCAGCGCAAATACGGCATCAAGCGCGCAGCCATCGTCGATTTCGACGTGCATCACGGCAACGGCACGCAGGACATCTTCTGGTCGGACCCGACCGTGATGTACTGCTCGACGCACCAGATGCCGCTGTTTCCGGGCACCGGTGCCAAGAGCGAGCGCGGCGACCACGACACCATCGTCAACGCGCCGCTCGCCTCCGAGGACGGCGGGCCGGAATTCCGCATCGCGTTCGAGAATCTGATCCTGCCGCAGCTCGAAAAATTCAGCCCGGAGCTGCTCGTCATCTCTGCAGGCTTCGACGCGCATTATCGCGATCCGCTGGCGTCACTGAATTTGCGCGCGGAGGATTATGCCTGGGTCACGCGCAAGCTGATGGACCTCGCCGACAAGACCGCCGGGGGACGCGTTGTTTCTGTGCTTGAGGGCGGCTACGACCTGCAAGGATTGAAAGAATCTGTTACGGCGCATGTCGGCGCCCTGATGGGCGCCTGACGCACCCCGCCACATTGCGCCCGCAAAACTTTGCTTTCTCCGACGTGAAGCGAATCGGGCAATCGGAAACTTATATGGCCGAAAATACCCAAATCGACATCTCCAGGCTGACCTTCGAACGCGCCATCGAGGAGCTCGAAACCATCGTGAAGCGGCTCGAGGACGGCAAGGTGCCGCTTGAGGAATCCGTGACGATCTACGAGCGCGGCGAGGCCCTGAAGCGTCGCTGCGAGGAGTTGCTGCGCCAGGCCGAGGCGCGCGTCGACAAGATCACCACCGATGCCAGCGGCCAGGCCACCGGCACCGCGCCGCTCGACGTCCAGTAAGGGGCGCCTTCAAAGCCGCCTCTCTCACGCAGCGGGAACCGGTAATTCTCATGATCGCACGCCGTCGTCGGGCGTCGCTGCTGCCTGATCCCAGGGAACCGGCGCTCTGAAGGTCACGGAACCTCCCTCACGGGCCCTCGCCCTCCTGAATCCGTCCAAAAATAGCTTGCCCGCGCCAAAAACCTTGCCGAGGAACCGGCCAAGCTTGGAACCCTTCCGTTGACGCCAGGATTAACCACTCTGGCCCGCGGGTTGCAGGTGCATGGCCGTAATCGGCGGAGCGGGTTGGCTTTGGCCCAAGCTTTGGTGTAAAGCTGCGCGGAGTGTGGCTTTTTGTAAGCCTTGCGTGGGCACTGATTACCAACGACAAGCGCTTCAAACTGCTGATGAATTGGCTGGATGGACGAAGCCGATCTAAGTGACAGGGATCACAGAGACTGAACCGGAGAGCACTTAAGCTCACCTAAGCTTGAAGACGGGGCTTTGCCCCATGCAGGTGGCTCCGACGGTTTAAGGACTCGCGCTGCGCCGATATTGTGCAAACCCATCGCGCACCGGAATGACCTTCCGGCGCTGACAAATTGGAAATCGCCGTGAACGCATACAGTAAAACGCCGCTTCTCGACACCATCCGGACGCCGGACGACCTGCGCAAGCTCAAGATCGAGCAGGTTCGCCAGGTCGCCGATGAGCTGCGTCAGGAGACCATCGATGCCGTCTCGGTGACCGGCGGTCACTTCGGCGCGGGCCTCGGCGTGGTCGAACTCACCACTGCGATCCATTACGTCTTCGACACCCCGCGCGACCGGCTGATCTGGGACGTCGGCCACCAGGCCTATCCGCACAAGATCCTCACCGGCCGGCGCGATCGCATCCGCACGCTGCGCACCGGCGGCGGCCTCTCCGGCTTCACCAAGCGCAGCGAAAGCGATTACGATCCGTTCGGCGCCGCGCATTCCTCGACCTCGATCTCCGCCGGCCTCGGCATGGCGGTCGCGCGCGACCTCTCCGGCGGCAAGAACAACGTTATCGCCGTGATCGGTGACGGCGCGATGTCGGCGGGCATGGCCTACGAGGCCATGAACAATGCGGGCGCGATGAACTCGCGCCTGATCGTCGTCCTCAACGACAACGACATGTCGATCGCGCCGCCGGTCGGCGCGATGAGCGCCTATCTGTCGCGGCTCTACTCGGGCAAGACCTATCGCACGCTGCGCGATGTGGCCAAGCAGATCAACCAGCGCCTGCCCAAGATCCTCGCCAACCGCGCCAACCGCGTCGAGGAATATTCCCGCGGCTTCATGATGGACGGCGGCACGCTGTTCGAGGAGCTCGGCTTCTATTACGTGGGTCCGATCGACGGCCACAACCTCGACCATCTCCTGCCCGTGCTGAAGAACGTGCGCGACATGGAGACCGGCCCGATCCTGGTTCACGTCGTGACGCAGAAGGGCAAGGGCTACGGCCCTGCGGAAGCCTCCGCCGACAAGTACCACGCGGTGGTCAAGTTCGACGTCGCGACCGGCACCCAGGCCAAGTCCAAGCCGAACGCGCCGGCCTATCAGAACGTGTTCGGCCAGAGCCTCGTCAAGGAAGCGGAGAAGGACGACAAGATCGTCGCCATCACCGCGGCGATGCCCTCCGGCACCGGCGTCGACATCTTCAACAAGGCGTTCCCGGACCGCACCTTCGACGTCGGCATCGCCGAGCAGCACGCAGTGACGTTCGCCGCCGGTCTCGCCACCGAAGGCTACAAGCCGTTCTGCGCGATCTACTCGACCTTCCTGCAGCGCGGCTACGACCAGATCGTGCATGACGTCGCGATCCAGAGCCTGCCGGTGCGCTTCGCCATCGACCGCGCCGGCCTCGTCGGCGCCGACGGCGCCACCCATGCCGGTTCGTTCGACAACGCCTATCTCGGCTGTTTGCCGAACATGGTCATCATGGCCGCGGCCGACGAAGCCGAGCTGGTGCACATGGTCGCGACCCAGGTCGCGATCAACGATCGTCCGAGCTCGCTGCGCTATCCGCGCGGTGAAGGCCGCGGCATCGAGATGCCCGAAATCGGCATTCCGCTCGAGATCGGCAAGGGCCGCATCGTCCGCCAGGGCAGCAAGATCGCCCTGCTCTCCTTCGGCACGCGCCTCGCCGAATGCGAGAAGGCCGCCGACGAGCTCGCAGCCCACGGCCTTTCGACCACGATCGCGGATGCGCGCTTCATGAAGCCGCTGGACACCGAGCTGGTGCTCAAGCTCGCGCGCGACCACGAGATCCTGATCACGATCGAGGAAGGCTCGGTCGGCGGTTTCGGCTCGCATGTCGCGCAATACCTGACCGATCAGGGCGCACTCGACAGCGGCCTGGTGCGGTTCCGCACCATGGTGCTGCCCGACGTGTTCCAGGACCACGATACCCCGGCGGCGATGTACGGTCGTGCCGGTCTCGATGCCAAGGGCATCGTCGCCAAGGTGTTCGAGGCGCTCGGCAAGGATGTTAAGGCCGAGACGGTCAAGCTCGCCTAAAAGCGAGCTTCGACCTTCCGCGAAGCAGCTCTGATGAAAATCTATCTGGCAGGCCCCGACGTGTTCCTGCCAGATGCGGTCGAGATCGGCCGGCAGAAGGGTGCCATCTGTGCCGCAAACGGCCTCACCGGCCTCTATCCGCTCGACAACGAGATCGACCTCGCCGCTCCCGACGCCTCGCGGCAGATCTTTTGCGGCAACGAGGCGATGATGGACGCCGCCGATGCGATCATCGCCAACCTCACGCCGTTCCGCGGCGCCGGCGCCGATCCCGGCACCGTCTACGAGCTCGGCTATATGGCCGGCCGTCACAAGTTCTGCCTCGCCTATTCCAATGACGGCGCCGCCTATGCCGATCGTGTCGGTCGCTTCATGGACGTGACGTCCGAGGAGGGACGGCTGGTCGACGCGCAGGGGCTGACGGTCGAGGATTTTGGCCTCGTCGACAATCTCATGATGATCCACGCGCTGGAGCTGCATGGCTGCCCGCTGGTGACGCCGGCGCAGATGCCGATCGACGTCTGGCACGATCTGGCCGCGTTTGAGCCTTGCGTCCGGATGGCGGCCGCGCGATTGATCGCTACATAAGCGCCTCAGGCGTCTTTGGAGAGATGATGTCCCCTGCCCGCAAGCGCGCGGATGTTCTGCTGGTCGAGCGCGGCCTGTTCGAGAGCCGGGCGCGGGCGCGCGCGGCGATCGAGGCCGGGCTCGTCACCGCCGACGACAAGCAGGTCGCAAAGCCGTCGGAGACCATCGCCGAGGACGCCGTGATCCAGGCCGAGCCCGCGCACCCCTACGTCTCCCGCGGCGGCGTCAAGCTCGCCGGCGCGCTGGAGCGCTACCCGATCGAGATCGAGGACCATGTCTGCCTCGACGTCGGCGCGTCCACCGGCGGATTCACCGAGGTGCTGCTGGCGAACGGCGCGAGTCTGGTCTTTGCCGTCGATGTCGGCACCAGCCAATTGCATCCCTCGCTGCGCAGGCACTCCAAGATCGTGTCGATGGAAGAGACCGACATCCGCGCCTATGACGGCAAGCGTTTGCCGGCGCGGCCCGATGTCGTCGTGATCGACGTCAGCTTCATCTCGCTCAAGACGGTGCTGCCCGTGGCGCTGTCGCTGGCCGCCGCGCCGATGAGCCTGCTGGCGCTGATCAAGCCGCAATTCGAGGCGGAGCGGAAGCACAACAAGAAGGGCATCGTCCGCGACGCCGCCGTGCACCGCGAGATCTGCGAGGACATCGCAGCCTTTGCTGCCTCGCTAGGCTGCACCGATATCGAGGTGTTCCCGTCGGCGATCACCGGCGGCGACGGCAACATCGAATTCTTCCTGGGCGCGCGCCGTGGTTGAGCGCGTGACGATCGATCACGTCGGCCATCGCGGCGACGGCGTCTCGCTCCACGCCGGCGACGCCATATATGTGCCCTACACGCTCGGCGGCGAGACCGTTGAGGTCGATCATGTCGTCGGCAACCATCCCGACCGCCGCAAGCTGCTGGCGGTGGATGTCGCCAGCCCCGAGCGCGTCGCGCCGTTCTGTCCGCATTTCGGCGTCTGCGGCGGCTGCGCGATCCAGCACTGGGCGACTGAACCGTATCACGCCTGGAAGCGCGGCATCGTGGTCGAGACCCTGGCCCAGGCCGGCATCGACTGCGAGGTGGCGTCGCTGGTCGATGCCCACGGTGCGGGGCGCAGGCGCATCACGTTGCACGGCCGGTTCGTCACCCATGACATCCTCAAGGTCGGCTTCTCGGCTGCCAGCTCGCACGACGTCATCCCGATCGATCGCTGCCCGATCCTCGATCCCGGGCTCGAGGGTGCACTCGATGCCGGTTGGGCGCTCGCCGAACTGCTGACGTCCAGAATGTCAGTAACGAAACCGCTGGACATCCAGGTCACCGCAACCGCCAACGGTCTCGACGTCGACGTGCGCGGCTCCGGCCCGCTGCCAACCCCGCTCGTGACGGCGCTGTCGCGCGTCGCCGAGCAGCACCGTCTGGCGCGGCTGACACGGCATGGCGAACTGGTGCTGCAACGCCTGGCGCCGACCGTGAAGATGGGCCGTGCTGAAGTGACTCTGCCGCCGGGCTCGTTCCTGCAGGCAACCGTTGCTGGCGAAGAGACGCTGGCCGCGCTCGTCGCGGAGCGCATCGGCAAGGCCAAGGAGGTGCTCGATCTCTTCTGCGGCGTCGGGCCATTCGCTCTGCGGCTTGCAGAGAAGGCGCGCGTCACGGCCTACGACAACGATGCCGGTGCGGTCGCAACCCTTGCGAAAGCCGCGCGCACGCCCGGCCTCAAGCCGATCAGGTGCGAGCCGCGCGACCTGTTCCGCCGCCCTCTGGTGCCGCAGGAGCTGCGCGATTTCGATGCAGTGGTGTTCGATCCCCCGCGCCAGGGCGCGCAGGCACAGGCGCTGAAGCTCGCCGCCAGCAAGGTGCCTGTGGTGGTCGCGGTCTCCTGCAACGTCGGGACATTTGCCCGCGACGCGCGGCTGCTGATCGATGGCGGCTACAACATCGACGTAGTCGTGCCGGTGGATCAGTTCCGCCACACGCCGCATGTCGAGCTCGTTGCGAAGTTCACGCGCTAGACTAGTTAGCGCCGAAGGCCACTCAACGCCGGCGACTCGCCAGGCAGCATGTTCGATCTGAGATCGCTATCCATGCGGCCCGAATCCTGCTGGGTGAACCCGGCCCCGAACGACAGGCTGAGGTTGGAGGTCGGCTTGAACTCGACACCCGCAAATGCGCCGTAGCCGGGCGAGGCGCTGGAGGTGAGCGGCGCAAGCGAGCTGCCGATGCCGTTGCCGTATTTCAGGGTGTCGAAACCGGCAAAGAACGTGACAGGCATGCCGCCCGCCGTCTTGGTGTTGTAGCCGAACTGCGTGCTGTCGTAGGAGAGCGCGCTGAAATTGCCGCTCAGTCCGGCCGGGCTGAGGCCGCTCCAGTTGAGATTGCCATGCTGGCTGACGACAAAGAAGCCGTTCGCAAAATTGCTGCGGCCGCTTGCGTCGCCGCCATTGAAGCTCGGGAAATTGCCGTAGCTGTCGGCGCTCTGGCCGGCGACGCCGCCGAAGCCGAAAGGTCCGCCGGGGATCCAATATTGCAGGGGTGCGCCTTGCGCATGAGCCGGCGCTTCGCCGAGGCAGAGCAGGGCAAGAAAAACCGCGAGACCGCAAGAGCGTGTAAGCCTGGACATCCAAATAACCGTCGAAAAGCTTGCGAATTATACCCACCAGACATCATGAATGCCAGCATAGCGACACCAGTCTTCCCTTGAGTTCCGGGATCACGTTTTCCTGCCAGTTTGAACTTCCCGCATGCCGGATTGACCCACCTAAGGGGGCGCGTCAGCACGGAGGCTGTCATGGAGGTCAATTCCGACAGGTTGAATGCCTTTATGGGCAAGATGGTCACCGAATTCGGTGCGGCGATGAATGCGTCGCTGGTCCTGCTCGGGGACAAGCTCGGTCTCTACCGTACCCTTGCCGCCAAGGGACCGATGAACTCGTCCGAGCTCGCAAACGCCACCGGGACGGCGGAGCGCTACGTCCGCGAATGGCTCGCAAGCCAGGCGGCGTCCGGCTACATCGAATACGATTCCGCTTCGGCAAAATTCTCGATGCTGCCGGAGCAGGCGATGGCGCTTGCCGATGAGGACAGTCCGGTGTTCCTCGGCGCGTTCGGCAATGTCATTGCCTCGGCGTTTCTCGACGAGCCGAAGGTCTCGGACGCATTCAAATCCGGCAAGGGCGTCGGCTGGAACCGGCGCAGCGAATGCCTGTTCTGCGGCACCGCCCGCTTCTTCCGCACCGGGTACATGCACCATCTGGTGCAGGAATGGCTGCCCGCGCTCGATGGCGTCGTGGACAAGCTGAAGCGCGGCGCCAAGGTCGCCGATGTCGGCTGCGGGCACGGCGTCTCGACACGGCTGATGGCGGAAGCCTTCCCGAACTCCCGCTTCTACGGCTTCGACTATCACGAGGGTTCGATCGAGGCCGCGCGAAAGGCGGCCACCGAGGCCGGATTGGGCGACCGGGTCAGCTTCGCTGTTCATTCCGCCAAGACCTATCCGGCCGAGGGCTATGATCTCGTCTGCTTCTTCGATTGCCTGCACGACATGGGCGATCCCGTCGGCGCCATCGGCCACGTGCGCGAGACCATGGCAAAGGACGGCACCTGCATGCTGGTCGAGCCGTTCGCAGGCGACCGCCTCGAGGACAATCTCAACCCGGTCGGGCGGGTCTATTATGCGGCATCGACCATGATCTGCACGCCGGCCTCGCTCGACCAGGAGGTGGGCCTCGGACTGGGCGCCCAAGCGGGCGAGGCAAGGCTGCGCAACGTCGCGCGAGAGGGCGGACTGACGCGCTTCCGCCGCGCTGCTGAAACGCCCTTCAATCTGATTCTGGAGGCGCGGATCTGATCTTCCTCATTCCGGCGCGTGGCTGCGGCATATGGTCATGCCGATGCTACAGCCACGCCTGGCGCCGCCATCCTTGCCTCGCTCGCGCCGCAACGTAAGTTGGCCGCCGCAAATGATCGGCAATGGCGCTTTGACGCCCGCCTGCGACGTCTTGCGTCAGATCGACCGGCAATTGAAGGCGCTGACGCGGTCCAGCGAGCAGCAGCCGTGATCGGCTACGCCGTCTTGTCCACCGAGGACGACGTGTCGGACGGCGGTAATTTCGTCACCCCTACCTGGAAAGATTTGTTTCCAACCTGGAAGATGACCTTGCCGTTCTTTCCGTCGTCCGTCGATATCTGCGTTTGTCCGAACATGACCACGTTCTTGTAGACGATGCCGGTGCCCTGCCGGGTGACGCCGTCGATGGTGGTCGTGACCAGCGCCTCGTTGCCGGTGATGGAGACGACCCGGAAGCTCGCGCTCTTGTTGTTGTCGGCCGAATAGCCACCCCAGCTTCCGATGAGACGGCTTTCGGAGGCGGGCGGCGCCTGTTTTTCAAGTGATGCACTGGCCTGACCGCCGCCGGCGGAGAACACGAGCGCCGCATTCTTGCCGTTCTTGGTCCCGATCGTGACCGAACCGAAGCTGATGGTTGCACCGTCGACCTTGCCAAAACCACGTTCGGTGTGCCCGTTATGGGTGTATTCCACCTGCGCGCGGGCGCCGCGGATGTTCACGACCTTGAAGCCGACGGCCTGATTGTTTCCCGCCCAATTGCCCTTCCATTCACCGAGCAGGTTGCTCTGGTGATAGACCCGCTCGCTGGCAGGAGAAATCTGGCTGGTGCTCTGCGTGACGATGGCCATTGGTTGCTCGGCGGACCAGTCTGACAAACCCGCCTTCGTCTGCGCGCCGGCCAGCAATATCAGGTCATTGACGGAAACAATTGGATTAGGGCCACCCACCGATTAACGAACGGTTAAATTCAACCGCGGGACGAAGCCAACAAATGTCGTGATCGGAGGTGGCGCATCTAGCGACCCCAGCGGTCCGACCAGATCTTCTCGCCGATCATGCAGTTCACACGCGGCTCCTTGTCCTTCTCCGCAACCCGCATCACCGGGCGCTCCGGCATACGGCCCGCAACCTCCATCAAGAGCTTGGTGCGGATGGCTTCCTTGAACTTGTCGCGGTCCTTGATCGTGATGACGAAGGAACCGGGGCCGCCGATGACGCAATCCTCATAGTAGAAATCGAGATTGTCGATATCCATGGTCGAATAGGACGGCTCCTTGACCATGATCGGCAGGCCGTTGATCACGATGCCCTTCTCGATCGCTGCGTCGCGCGCAATCGCGACCGGAGTTCCATTGTTGTTGGGACCGTCACCGGAAATGTCGATCACACGACGCAAGCCCCGATAGGGATCCTCGTCGAACAGCGGCATCGCGAAACTGATCGCGCCGGAGATCGAGGTGCGCGAGGCGCGCCGGATTGGCGTCTTCAGGATTTCGGCGGCGACGGCATCGGCGGTCTCCGGTCCGTCGATCAGGCGCCAGGGAATGATGATCTTCTGGTCGGTCGAGGCGGCCCATTCGAAATAAGTCACCGCGATGCGGCCGTTCGGACCCAGCTTCAGCGCCTGCAGGAATTCCTTCGACTGGATCGCCTGCGCATAGCCTTCACGCTGGATTGCGAGCTCGTCCATGTCCATGGAGTAGGAGACGTCGACAGCGAGGATCAGCTCGACATCGACCGTCTGTGCGTCCCTGTCGGCTGCTTGCCGCTGCGGCTGAATTTTAGGCGACTCGAATTTGGGTCCTGGTGCCGCGATGCCCGCGACGTCCCCTCCGGCAAACATGCCGGTCACCAGCACAGCCCCGATCGAGAACAGCAAGCGCATCGCAGCCTCCCGTCGTATGACGCGATGGTGACATGCAATCGCCTTGCCGCAAAGTCCGAAGATCGCTTGCGCTTCACATTCCAGTTAGGGATTTGCGCGTTAGGACTTGCGGGTCGGGGATTGCGAAGCATCACGCAAAGCTGCCGCCATGTTGCCGCGCTCGCGCCGCGGACTGCGCGATCGTGCGCTCCCGGAAGAACGGGCCACGGGACAGAGCACCCCGCCCACTTGTCCGGCGCCATTTCCATGCTAGGCTGACGACACAGATGGGGATGGAGTCCCCCGACAACCGCCCGGCTGCCTGTGACCGTAGTGGGCTGGTGACTCCTGCTTGAGGAGGGGCAATTTTCAGGCCTCTGTCTTCGGCGGGAGCATGGACAAACCCGCCGCTGGCGGGTTTTTTGTTGCCTGGTGCGAAGGCCAAGGAGAGGTCGAGCAGAGGTCAAGCAGAGGCCGAGGAGAAGTCCTGGACGTGACGACGACAACACCGAATGCTGCGCGTGCGGGGCTGCCCAGGGGAATCTGGGTGCTCGGTTTCGTCTCGATGCTGATGGACGTCTCTTCCGAGATGATCCACGCACTGCTGCCGGTCTATCTTGTCACCGTGCTCGGCGCCTCCACGCTCACCGTCGGCTTCATCGAGGGCATTGCGGAGGCGACCGCCTCGATCACGAAGATCTTCTCCGGCGCGTTGTCCGACTGGCTCGGCCGGCGCAAATTTCTCGCCGCGCTCGGCTACGGGCTCGCCGCGCTGACAAAACCGCTATTCCCGCTTGCCCCAAGCGTCGGATGGCTGGTTGCCGCGCGCTTCATCGACCGCGTCGGCAAGGGCATTCGCGGCGCGCCGCGCGATGCACTGATCGCCGATATCGCACCTATCGGTTTGCGCGGCGCGAGCTTCGGCCTGCGTCAGTCGCTCGATACGATCGGTGCGTTCGTCGGGCCGCTCATGGCGATCGGGCTGATGTGGTGGACGGCGGACAATTTTACGATGGTGTTCTGGGTGGCCGTGCTGCCGGGCTTCCTGTCGTTCGGACTGATCGCGTTCGCGGTGAGCGAGCCGGAGCCGGACCCAAGCCGAGAGCCGTCAAGGAATCCGCTGAATACCGCCGCGATGCGCCAGCTCGGGTCCGTGTACTGGCGCGTGGTCGCGGTCGGCGTCGTGTTCACGCTGGCGCGCTTCAGCGAGGCCTTCCTGATCCTGCGCGCACAGAACATCGGGCTCAATGCGATGTGGGTGCCGGCCGTGCTGGTGCTGATGAACATCGTCTATGCGTTGTCGGCCTATCCGGCCGGCGCACTCTCGGACCGGATCAACCGCACCGGCCTGCTCGCGCTTGGCCTCGTCTTCCTCGCCGGCGCCGATCTCGCGCTCGCGCTGCTGCCGAACCTTGGGGGCCTCGCCCTCGGCGTCGTGCTGTGGGGACTGCATATGGGATTGACGCAAGGCCTGCTCTCGGCCCTCGTCGCCGACGCAGCGCCACCGGGCTTGCGCGGCACCGCGTTCGGCTATTTCAACCTGTTCACCGGCCTTGCCATGCTGGCCGCAAGCGTGATCGCCGGCGCACTGTGGGATGCCTATGGTCCGGCCGGCACGTTCCTGGCGGGGCTCGGCTTCGCCCTCGTCGCGCTCACAGGGCTGTTCGCCGTCGGCAACGGGCTGGCAATGGAGGAGAAACGATGACGGGGGGCTGTTCGCCGTGCTGAGCGGAGTGCTTGCGATCATGATCGGCAGCGTGCTGGGCGGCTGCGCGCGCTATTTTATCTCCGGCGTGATCGCCCGGCGGCTGGGCGAGACGTTTCCGTGGGGCACCGTGACCATCAACGTCACCGGCGCCTTTCTGATCGGCATTTTTGGCGCATTGGCGACCCATCCGGGCTCGGTCTTCGCCGCGCCCGATCCATGGCTGTTCGCGGTCACCGGCTTTCTTGGCTGCTACACCACGGTGTCCTCGTTCAGCCTGCAAACGCTGACGCTGGCGCGCAACGGCGAGGCGATGCACGCGCTCGGAAATGTCGCGGTCTCGGTCGTGCTCTGCCTCGCGGCCGTCAGTTGCGGCTTCCTCCTCGCGGACACTCTGGGAGGCTAGCGGCAGATGAAGTCCCCCTCCTCTGCCGATCGCTGGCGCACCGCGACGCTCTATGCCTGGATTGCCGCCGGCAGCATGGTCGGCGGGCTGACGCGCTATCTGGTCGGGCTTGCGCTCGACACCGGCCCCGGCTTCCCCGTCGCGACGCTGTTCATCAACGCCACGGGCTCGCTGATCATCGGCTTCTACGCGACGCTGACCGGGCCCGACGGCCGCCTGCTGGCGCGGCCCGAGCACCGGCAGTTCGTCATGACCGGGTTCTGCGGCGGCTACACGACCTTTTCAACCTTCAGCCTCGAGACCTTCCGCCTGTTCCACGGCGGCATGAAATACACGGCGCTCGCCTATATCGCGGCGTCCGTCATTTGCTGGCTGGTGTCGGTATGGGCAGGCCATATGATGGCCAGCGGCACCAACCGCTTGCGAAGGAGCTGACACCATGCAAATCCCCAATCAGGCAGTTTCGCTCCGGATCTTCATTGGCGAGAGCGACCATTTCGACGGCAAGCCGCTCTATGAAGCGATCGTGATGACGGCGCGCGAGCGGCATCTGGCCGGCGCCACCGTGCTGCGCGGCCCGATGGGCTTCGGCAAGTCGAGCCGGCTGCACACTTCGAAGATTCTGCGGCTCTCGGAAGACCTGCCGCTGCTGATCGAGATCGTCGACAGCGAGGACACCATCAATGCATTCCTGCCCATCCTGGATGGCATGATGTCGAGCGGCCTGATCACCTTGGAGAAGGTGCAGGTCCTGCAATATGGTGAGAAGGCCGCGCGCTGAGCGCGCCGGCAGGAACCGGAGCCCGCCATATCCGGGAGGCGGAATGAACGATACCGTTGCCAAACCGAAAACCAGGACGAAGACCAAGGTCGAGCGGCCGAAGCTGCACAAGGTCATCCTGATCAACGACGACTTTACGCCCCGCGAGTTCGTCACGATGATCCTCAAGGCCGAATTCCGCATGACCGAGGATCAGGCCTACAAGGTGATGATCACCGCCCACAAGCTCGGCGCCTGCGTCGTCGCGGTGTTCACCAAGGACGTCGCCGAGACCAAGGCTACCCGCGCAACGGATGCCGGCCGCACGAAGGGCTATCCCCTGCTGTTCACCACGGAGCCGGAGGAATAGTGCTCAGTCGACTAGCGCCGGCGTCTCCTCAGTCAGCCCGTACACGCGCTGCGCCTTTGAGAAGCCCGCAATCGGAAATTCGCCGAGTTCGTGCCAGTCGTGGCGACAGACATTGGCGAAGCCCTCCGAGGCGACGACGGTCCGTCCCAGGCGACCCGTGATCTTCTCGAGCCTGGCGGCAAGGTTCACGGCGGGGCCGATGCAGGTGAAATCGAGGCGGTTGCCGCCGCCGATATTGCCGTAGAGGATGTTGCCGACGTGAAGCGCGACGCCGAAGCGGAAGCGTTCGACGACGTCGCCGACAGGATACGCGAGCGCCTCGACGCTGGCGCGGGATTCGCGCGCCGCCTCCAGCACCCGCGTGCAGACATGCGCGGCATCGCCGACATATTCGTCGATGGGGAATACCGCGAGCAGGCCGTCGCCCATGAACTTCAGCACCTCGCCGCCATGGCCGCGGATCGCGGCGACCTGGCAGTCGAAATAATGGTTGAGGATCTCGACCACGGTCTCGGCCGGCAGCCGGTCCGACAGTGCGGTGAAGCCGCGCAGATCGGAGAGCCAGATCGCAGCCTGCATGGTGTCGTTGTGGCCGCGGCGGATTTGACCGCCAAGGATGCGCGCGCCGGCACGATTGCCGACATAGGTGTCGAGCAGCATCTCGGCGGTGCGGCGCAGGCTGATGATCTCGGTGATGCGCGCGAGCGGTTTGATGATCGCGTGAATCGCCGCGATTTGGTCATCGCTGAAGCCGCCTGGATGGCGCGTGGTCCAGCTCGTCGCGTGGACCGAGCCGTCGAGAAACTGCATTGGCGTCGCGACGTAGTCGGTTACGCCTTCGGCACGCATGTCGTCGAAAAAAGGGAAATGCTTGCTGCCGGGATCGTCCATGCGTCCCCGCACCTCAAGTCCCTGCTCGAACACGACCCGCAGCGGACTTCTGGCGAATTCCGGCGTCTCCAGGATCTCGAAATCGACCGTGCCGATCTCGACCTCCTCGCCCTCCCGCCAGATGAAGTTGCGGCCGAAAATTTCGGGATGCAGCGTGCGGATGAAGATGCCGAACCGCCATAGCGGCAGACCGGCCGCGACCATCCGTTCGCAGGCTTCCGCCGTCATCTCGGCCGGGGTCTTCGACGACCAGGCGCCGTCGATCAGCCAGCTGGTGATACGTTGGAGCTCGGAGCTTTCCATGTCGGCATTTGCGGACGAAGTTGTGGGATCGTCAAGCTGCGCGGTGGGCTAGTGGCGCGATACAAGCGCCTCGCGCAACGCTAGCGCCCGACCTGGCCGCGGTCGCGCAGGAAATGATCCGCCAGCACGCAGGCCATCATGGCTTCGCCGACGGGAACGGCGCGGATACCGACGCAGGGATCGTGGCGGCCCTTGGTCATGATCTCGGTGTCGGCGCCGTTGCGATCGACGGTGAGACGCGGCTGCAGGATCGACGAGGTCGGCTTGACCGCGAAACGCACCACCACCGGCTGCCCCGTGGAGATGCCGCCCAGCACGCCGCCGGCATGATTGGACAGAAAACGCGTGCCGTCATTGCCGGTGCGCATCTCGTCGGCGTTCTCTTCGCCGGTCAGCTCGGCCGCGCCAAAGCCGGCGCCGATCTCGACGCCCTTCACCGCATTGATGCTCATCATTGCGGAGGCGAGCTCGGAATCGAGCTTGGCGTAGATCGGAGCGCCAAGGCCGGCCGGCACACCTTCGGCGACGACCTCGATCACCGCGCCGATCGAGGAGCCGCTCTTGCGGATGCCGTCGAGATAGGTCTCGAAGAACGCGGCCTTGTCCTTGTCGGGGCAGAAGAACGGATTCTTCGCGATCTCGTCCCAATCCCACTTCGCGCGGTCGATCTTGTGCGGCCCCATCTGCACCAGCGCGCCGCGCACCTTCACGTCGGGCAGCACCTTTCGCGCGATCGCGCCGGCGGCGACGCGCGTCGCGGTCTCGCGCGCCGACGAGCGGCCGCCGCCGCGATAGTCGCGCAGGCCGTACTTCGCTTCATAGGTGAAGTCGGCATGACCAGGGCGAAACTTGTCCTTGATCTCGGAATAGTCCTTCGAGCGATGGTCGGTGTTCTCGATCAGGAGCCCGATCGGCGTGCCCGTCGTCACCTGCACGCCGGTCTCGGGATGCGCCATCACGCCGGACAGGATCTTGACCTGGTCCGCTTCCCGACGCTGGGTCGTGAAGCGCGACTGGCCGGGCCGGCGGCGATCAAGGTCGCCCTGGATGTCGGCCTCGACGAGCGGGATCATGGGCGGGCAGCCGTCGACCACGCAGCCGATCGCCACCCCATGGCTCTCGCCGAAGGTCGTGACGCGGAACATATGGCCGAAGGTGTTGAAGGACATTCGTATCTAACTCGTAAGTCAGTGCTGACTTAACTCGCCCTGAAATTGGGGTCAAATGCCCGACACAGTCGTCATGGCCGGGCTTGTCCCGGCCATCCACGTTCTTGGCCCACAAGCGCAAAAAGGGCGTGGATGCCCGGGACAAGCCCGGGCATGACGGCGGAGGACGCGGAAGCGAGCCGCCTTAACTGAACTTCTCCAGTCGCCCGTCCCGGAACACGTAGACGGCGCCCTGCTCGATGTAGAGTTCGGCGGCGCTCGCCGGCGTCTCCAGGCCGAGTGAAACCATCAGGGCCCGGCAGGTCCCACCATGGGCGACCGCGACGGTGTCGGTCCGGAGCTGGTCGTACCAGGCGCGCACGCGGACCTGGACATCGGCGTAAGTCTCCCCGCCCGCGGGGCCCACCGTCCATTTGTCAGCGAGGCGCCGGGCGTAGATCTCGGGATCGGAGGCCTCGCTCTCGGCCAGCGTCAGTCCCTCCCAGGAGCCGTAGCCGATCTCACGCAGGCGATCGTCGAGCGTATAGTCCGCAGTCAGCAGTTCGAGCTTGCTCCGCGCCAGTTCCATGGTCTCTCGCGCGCGGCCAAGCGGACTCGACACGTAGGGTAACGCGGCCTTGTCGCGGCCCTCGCGCTTGAAGAGATCGGCGAGAATGCCGCCGGCCTGCACAGCCTGACCGCGACCGCGTGCGTTCAGCGGAATGTCCTTGATGCCCTGAAGCCTCCCGAGCGCATTCCACTCGGTCTCGCCGTGGCGAAGGTAATAGATCGTGGGCACGGGCATTGCTGGGTGAAAGTTAGTCCTTCCCGCCGAACGAAATGTCCGGCGCGTCCGGGCGCTTCATGCCGAGCACGTGATAGCCGGAATCGACGTGGTGCACCTCGCCGGTGACGCCGCGCGAGAGGTCGGAGAGGAAATACAGCGCGCTGCCGCCGACGTCTTCCGTGGAGACGTTGCGCCGCAGCGGTGCGTTGGCTTCGTTCCATTTCAGGATATATCTGAAATCGCCGATGCCGGACGCCGCGAGGGTCTTGATCGGCCCCGCGGAGATCGCGTTGACGCGGATGTTCTTCTCGCCGAGATCGGCGGCGAGGTAACGCACGCTCGCTTCGAGCGCCGCTTTCGCAACGCCCATGACGTTGTAATGCGGCATCCACTTCTCGGCGCCGTAATAGCTGAGCGTGATGAGCGAGCCGCCGTCGGCCATCAGCTTCTCGGCGCGCTGCGCCACGGCCGTGAACGAGTAGCAGGAGATCAGCAGGGACTTCGAAAAATTCTCCTGCGTGGTGTCGACGTAGCGGCCGTCGAGCTGCTCGCCATAGGCGATCGCATGCACCAGGAAGTCGATCTTGCCCCACTTCTCCTTCAGCACCGCGAAGGCCGCATCGATGGTCGCGGCATCGGTGACGTCGCAATGGCCGAGCACGAGCCCGCCGATCTCGGCGGCGAGCGGCTCGACGCGCTTCTTCAGCGCATCGCCCTGATAGGTGAAGGCGAGCTCGGCGCCGGCCGCGTGGCATGCCTTGGCAATGCCCCAGGCGATCGAGCGGTTGTTGGCAACGCCGAGGACCACGCCCCGCTTGCCCTGCATCAGACCTGAATTCTGCGCCATTTGCTAACGTCCCGTCGAGCTCCCGGTGAGGTTTGGAGGTACACCAGCCCTCCCTTGCGGTACAGTCCTAATACGCGGCGTTAACGCTGTTTCAAGCGCCGGAATAGCCGTTCCGCTCGGGTGTTATGATCGTTGTGGCGCTCGCGCCGAACATCAGGACGTCAAGACCGCAATGAGTGCGTTTCGCCAGAGCGTTGAAGCCATGATCCCGGCGTTGCGCCGCTACGCCCGCGCGCTTACGCGCGAGGCGGATGCGGCCGACGATCTGGTGCAGGATACGCTGGTGCGGGCGCTGCGTTCGGAGCGTCTCTTCCTCGGGGGCGACGTCAGGAGCTGGCTCTATACGATCCTGACCAACCTGAACAAGAACCGGCGGCGCTCGCTGGCACGGCGGCCGCAATTCATGCAGCTGACGGAGAACAATCCGGATGCCAGCGGGACCGAAGCCGAAGGGCGCGATATCGAGAGGGCGCTGGCGACGCTCGTCGAGGAGCAACGCTCGGTGCTGCTGCTGGTGATGCTGGAGGGCATGAGCTACCGCGAGGTCGCCGACATCCAGGGCGTGCCGATCGGCACCGTGATGTCGCGCCTGGCACGCGCCCGCGCCCACGTCAAAGCCTCGCTGGAGGGTGAGCGCCCGGCGCTCAGGCGGGTGAAATGATGGCAGGATTGATGCATCGCCCCGGTCGCTTCTCCTGCATGGCATGGGAAGCGACGCAGTTGAACCACGAAAAACATTTTGGGCCGCAGAGCCAGAGACGATCGATATGAACGACCGCAAGATCCCAGTGACCGAGGACGAACTGCACGCCTATGTCGACGGCGAGCTGCCGGCCGAGCGCCGCGCCGATGTCGAGGGCTGGCTTGCCGCGCAGCCTGAGGATGCCGAGCGCGTGCAGTCCTGGCGTGCCATGGCCGAGATGCTGCACGCCCGCTACGATTCCGTCGCCCAGGAGCCGGTGCCGGCGCGGCTGGAGCTCGAACGGCTGGAGCGCCGCCCGCGGCACTGGCTGTATGGCGCCGCCGCGGCCGTGCTGGTGGCCTTCCTCGCCGGCGGCACCGCCGGCTGGCTGGCGCACGGTGCCGCCAACGCGCCCTCGACCTTCCAGAGCTTTACGACCGACGCGCTCGACGCCCACCGCCTCTACGTCGTCGAGGTTCGCCATCCCGTCGAGGTCGGCGGCAACGAGCGCGACCACCTCCAGGCCTGGCTGACCAGACGCTGCGGCTGGACCGTGTTTGCACCGAACCTGGAGGCGAGTGGACTGAAGCTCGTCGGTGGCCGGCTTTTGCCGGGGCCAAACGGGCCGGCGTCGTTCCTGATGTATGAGGGCGCCTCGGGCGAGCGGTACACGATCTACACCGCCAAGACCGAGAATGGCGCGACGCAGATGCGCTACGCCCGAACGGACAAGGACGGGGCGCTGTTCTGGTCGGAGCGCGGCGTCGGCTACGTCGTCAGCGGTGGCGGTGACCGCGACCGGCTGACCAAAGTGGCGCAGGCCGTCTACGACCAGGCAGAGAAAAGCGGCACCTAGACAACCACGCAATGGCGGTGCCTCGATTCCGACATTGAAAATTTGGAATGAAGACATCGGCGCGTCTCATTATCGCACCGGATGATCACGCGAAAATGAGCAGCGTTCGATCCGCCGATCGACGCGGGCGGCCTCGATTGGGGTTTTTGGTACCGCGCTGGTCCCCCTCTCGAGGCCGCACCTTTTTATCGGCTGCCCCGCCGGACAGCCGACACGTCAAGCACGTGCCAAGAAGGGCTACCACGCCTCGGGCATATGATGAGCATCATCCCGATGGACGACGCTCTCAGTCTTTAGGAGAACCCCTTCACACTTTTCCAGATCATGCGTTAGCCAAGCCCGCTACGTGGATTGTAGGGGCGCTGGTCCCGCCACTTCTCCATCAATGCTTCAAGCTCGGCATCGTTCCCGTCCGGTAACATAATCCTGACAGTGACGAAGAGATCCCCGGTTCCGCCAGTTTTTGGCAATCCTTTGCCCTTGAGGCGGAAGGTCCGGCCGCTGGAGGTGTTTTGCGGGACCGAAAGCTCCACGGCATTGCCGAGGGTGGGCACGCGGACCTTGCCGCCAAGCACCGCCTCGTAAAGCGTGACCGGCAGGTCGATCCTGAGATCAGCGCCCTCGATCTTGAAGAACGGATGCGGCGCGATGCTGATCGTGATCAGGAGATCGCCCGGCGGATGGCCCTGAGCGCTCTCGCCCTGTCCCCGCAACCGGATCTGCTGGCCCTCGGTCACGCCGGCCGGAATCTTGACGTTGAGTTCCTTGCCGTTCGGCAGCCGAACGCGCTTCTCGCCGCCCTTCACCGCCTCCTCCAGCGAGACGGTCATGGCGACATTGACGTCGAGATCGAGCCCGATCCCGCCGGTGTCGAATTCGAACTGTGCACCGCCGCCGGCCCCGGGGCGCGGACGCGGCCCACCGCCGAACATGCTGTTGAGAATGTCCTCGAACGCGCCGCCACCCGGACCAGGGCCCGCGCCGCCGCCGCGGAACGTATAGCTCTCGAATCCGCCGGGACCCGCACGCCCGCGCGGCCCACCGCCGCCCGGAAAGCCCTGGAAGCGCGGCTTGCCGTCGGCGTCGATCTCGCCGCGGTCGAATTGCTTGCGCTTGTCCTCGTCGCCGAGGATCTCGTTGGCCGAATTGAGCTCAGCGAAGCGCTCGGCCGCCTTCGGGTCGTTCTTGTTGCTGTCGGGATGGTGCTTCTTGGCAAGCTTGCGATAGGCGCTCTTGATCGCGGCAGCGTTGGCGCTCCGCGGCACCCCCAAGACCTCATAGGGGTCGCGCATCCGTCACGTCTCCTTCAAGAAATCGAATTGTTCAAAGGGCTCCCCGCCCGCTGAGCTTCATGTGGGGGGCGAGTGGTATTTTTGCAACTAGTCTGGTGAAGCGATTCCTAGCTCCGCCACGGCTTTAGCGTATGAATCTCCCAACTGCCACGGCTGCTTTGGCAGCCCGCGCCCTGGAGCCAGCTTTCGGTGCTGCCGTTGACGTAGCTTGCCAGGAAGTCGCGGCACTTGCGGCCGTCCTCGGCGGCATAGGATTGCGCGATCGGCGTGACCGAACCGCGCGCCCCGGTTTCCGGATTCTCCCAATGCTGGCTGGAATCCTTGTCGTTCTTGCTGAGGACGTCGGAGGCCGCGTTGCGGGCGAAGGCGAGATCTGTCTCGGTCGGCGCCTTGGCCGGCATTGCGATCGAGCCGGTGAGGTCGCTGTCGTCCGCCTTGGCGTAGGCACTCTTGTCATTGCGGGAAAAGCTGCAACCGCCGGTGCCGAGCCCGATCAGAATGATCGTCATGACGAAGCCGGACGGCCGGATCGCCGATAGGCCAACGCGTCCCCATACCCTATATAGGGCGGTAGCAGACAACGACGCGTTTTGGACCGCAGGACGCAACTCGGACCCCAGACATGACCGACACGACCCCGATGAAACACCAGACACCCTTAACATCCGGTGATTTCACCGCCGCCGACGAGCCGTTTGCGCTGTTCGAGGCCTGGCTGAACGAAGCCATCAAGAGCGAGCCGAACGATCCGAACGCCATGGCGCTCGCAACTGTCGATCCCGATGGCCTGCCGGACGTGCGCATGGTGCTGATGAAGGGCTTCGATACCGCTGGTTTCGTCTTCTACAGCCACATCGCCAGCCAGAAGGGCCGCGAACTCGCCGCAAATCCTAAGGCGGCGTTACTTTTTCACTGGAAGTCGCTGCGCCGTCAGGTCCGCATCCGCGGCAACGTGACGCCGGTGACCGAGGCTGAGGCCGACGCCTATTTCGCGACCCGCCCGAAGCAGGCGCAGATCGGCGCCTGGGCGAGCAAGCAGTCGCAGGAGCTGGAGAGCCGCTTCGCCTTCGAGCAGGCGATCGCCAAGGTCGCCGCCAAGCACATGATTGGCGAGGTGCCGCGGCCGCCGGGCTGGAGCGGCTGGCGTATCACGCCGTCGCGTATCGAGTTCTGGCATGACCGCCCATTCCGTCTGCACGACCGCATCGAATTTCGCCGTGACGCGACCGGCCAGAAATGGTCCAAGACGCGGATGTATCCCTAGTATTTTGTTCGAGCATGATCCTTTCGGAAAGCCGCCGCACGCTTTGCGCTAACGCGGCCCTCCGGGTCCGGATCATGCTCCAACCTGAAAGATGTCCATGCCGCAGTCGTCCAATGCGCCGCGCCGTACGCTGCTCCTGACCGGAGCGAGCCGCGGCATCGGCCATGCCACCGTGATCCGTTTCTCCTCGGCCGGCTGGCGCGTCATCACCTGCTCGCGGCATCCGTTCCCGGAGGATTGTCCTTGGGACGCGGGCCCTGAGGACCATATCCAGGTCGACCTCGCCACCCCCGCCGATACCACGCGCGCGATCTCCGACATCCGCGACCGTCTCGAAGGCGGGATGCTGCACGCGCTGGTCAACAACGCCGCAATCTCGCCGAAGGGCGCCGGCGGCTCCAGGCTCGGCTCGATCGACACCGACCTCGACACCTGGACGCACGTGTTCAACGTCAATTTCTTCGCGCCGATCATGATGGCGCGCGGGCTGATCGAGGAACTGAAGACGGCCAAGGGCTCTGTCGTGAACGTCACGTCGATCGCGGGCTCGCGCGTGCATCCCTTCGCGGGCGCGGCCTACGCCACCTCGAAGGCCGCACTCGCGTCCCTGACGCGCGAGATGGCGTCCGATTTTGGCCGCGTCGGCGTGCGCGTCAACGCGATTGCGCCGGGCGAGATCGACACCTCGATCCTGTCGCCGGGCACCGAGAAGATCGTCGACCAGCAGATCCCGATGCACCGGCTCGGCACGCCCGACGAGGTCGCCAAGATCATATATGTGCTGTGCACGGACACCTCGTCTTACGTCAACGGCGCCGAGATCCACATCAACGGCGGCCAGCACGTGTAAGCTCTCGTCATCGTACAAAGACGGAGAGTCTGAGAGCCCTTCAAGCGGGGCGCTTTCGGCCACGCCGCGGCTGTAACGGTGTCCCCTGATAGAGATCAGCAACGGCGCATTGCACTCCGAATGCGGGCAGCTTCAATTCCTCGGACCCGCCGAGTGTTTGCGAGCTCCCGCCACTCGGCGTTCTCGCGTCGAGACGGACCTCCATCCGGTCCTGCTCGATGATGAGCACCGCTTCGCAGGCCGCGTGCGCGAGATAGATGGTTCGTTTGACGTCGATCCACCTTTTTTCGGTGGCGGGCACCCGCGTGTCGTCACTGGCGGAGACGATCTCTGCCAGCAGATAGGCTCGCTCGACGAACCTCTGGTCCGGCTCGTACTCCGCATCGATGACGGCAACATCCGGCTCGGGGCGGAATTCGCCCGACCCAAGTTCGATGCCGGGACGCTGCATTGCGATGCGACTCTGATCGTGACTCGCGAGCGCGTCGTTGAGCAGACGCTCAAGATTTCCCGCGATGCGGTTATGCGCAATCGTTGGCGGCGTCATCATCATCGGGACACCTCCGACAAGCTCCCAGCGCTCATGGTCCGGCCGACCTTCCTGGAACACACGGAAGCGCTCGCCGGACATGCGCCCGGCCCTGGTGGGTTCTTTGATTCCAACACCCATGGGCGTCTCCGACGTCACCGGGCGTGAGCCCAATCGGCTCCGCCGCGAACGCCAATAGAGATAAGGAGGGCTGGCAGGGGCCGCCACCTTCCCGTCAGATACTACGATCCAATGGTAGGGAAGAGCTACGGGAACGGGAGCAAGGCGATCCAGACAACGCCGCCGCAAGACCTGGATCGCCCTTGGCTTCCGTTCCTCAATCGAGTCGAATCCGACGTGACCTCTCGCGTGGCTGCGGAGCGGCCGTGCTGATTGCGGTCGAGCAATCGTCGTCGTTCTCACCGTCGAGCAGCGGAGCACCACAGTGCCGGCACATGCGTGCCGACATCGACGACGCCTTGCCGCTCGTCACGATGTGGCGATAGCTCGCCAGATCGATGACGTTGGGGGGCGTCGTTATGTGTTTTTCAACCATGGCTGTTCCTCGCGGCTTACCTGCTCCTTATCGCAGACAAGTTTCGCGCAAACGTTCAGCCCACCGCTCAAATTTTACCGGAGGAATTGGGGCGGCGAGCACACATCCCCGTGCGGCCGCAATCCCGCTCTATTCTGCGACACCAGACACCGTGTCTCTGCTTCCCGCGTAAGGTCTCGGTAGCTATTACAGCCACTTCTTCCACTTGAATATCCAGTACGGAACGATCGCCGCGATCAGCATCAGCACCAGCGCGAACGGATAACCGTGCGCCCATTCGAGTTCCGGCATCGACTTGAAATTCATGCCGTAGATCGAGGCGATCAGCGTCGGCGGCATCAGGACAACCGCCATGACCGAAAACAGCTTGATGATGTTGTTCTGCTCGAGATTGACGACCCCGAGCATTGCGTCGAGCACGAAGGTGATCTTGCTGGAGAGGTAGGAGGCGTGATCGGTCAGCGAGACCACGTCGCGCTGCATGGTCTTGAGTTGCTCGCGCATGTCCTTCGACCATTTCACGCCCTCCACCACCGCCGAGAGGAAGGCGACGACGCGGCCGATCGAGACCAGGCTCTCGCGAACCTTGGAGGTCAGATCGCCCTTGCGGCCGATCGAGATCAGGATTTGCGAATATTGCTTGGCGTGGCCGTGGCGCTCGCTCTCCGGCTCGAAGATGTCATGCGAGACCTGGTCGATCTCGGCGCCGCAGCGCTCCAGGATGTCGGCGCAGCGGTCGATCACGGCATCGAGCAGTTCCATCAGCACCATCTCGCCGGTAATGGCCGGCGCGCAGGACCGGGCCAGCTTGGCCTCGACCAGCGCAAAGGGCTTGGGCTGGTCATAGCGCACCGTTACCAGGCGGTGGTCACCGAGAATAAAGGTCACCGCCGTGGTCCGGGGCATATCGGTATCGGAGTGGCACATCAGCGTCGCGGTCATGTAGCGCGCGCCGTTCTCCATATAGAGGCGGCTGGAGATCTCGATTTCCTGCATGTCCTCCCGGGTCGGGATTGCGATCCCCGACAGCTTCTCGACGGCTTTGTCCTCGGCCGCGGTCGGGTTGACCAGGTCGATCCAGACCGCATGCTCCGGGACTGCCGCGAGATCCTCGACGATGGCCTTCTTGAGGGATGACTCGGAGGGAACGAACACAGAAAACATGCACAACTCCAGCAGGGGCCTGCGACAGACTGACAGCCCTTAGCGCGATTCTGACAAGTTGATGATGACAAGCACATTAACGGAGCGTTTGCATTTGTGGCGACGCCGTGGCCCAACTGTGGCATGGAATCGACACATGCGCCCGTTTTGCCCCGAAACCGACTCTGGCCCGCAAAACTTGCGGCAGAAAAGCCACAGGTAAGGTCTTGCAGCGCGGGAGAAGCTTCGTAAGGCTGGAATTGTGGCAGATTTCAACGATAATAGGGCCAACGGAGTCGTGGAATTGGGCCTGCTCAAGCCCCACGAAAGCTTGTTGTTGTCGATTGGAACCAAATCATGTCGTTGCTGAAAGTTACGCTGGGTATTTTGGCCGCTGGCCTGATGCTGTCGGGCTGCATGCAGGCCACGCATTTTGAAGCGACCGACACCAAGGCCTTCAAGCCGAAGGACAAGGAACTCCTTGCCAAGGTTCGGTACGAGAACACCCCGGTCGCAGAGCCGTTCCGCCGCGCCATCGTCGAGTACCACCGCAAGGAATCGCCGGGCTCGATCGTGGTCGATTCCGACAACCATTACCTCTACTACGTCCTGGATGGCGGCAAGGCGATCCGCTACGGCATCACCGTCGGTGAAGAAGCCATGGCCTGGTCCGGCATTGCCAAGGTTGGCAGCATGACCGAATGGCCGGCCTGGCACCCGACCCCCGGCGAAATTTCGCGCCTGGGCGTGCCCACCTTCGTCGCCCCCGGTCCGGACAATCCGATGGGTTCGCGGGCGATGTATCTGTATTCGGGCGGCAAGGACACATTGTTCCGCATTCACGGCACAAATCAGCCGGAATATATCGGCGCCTCGATCTCCTCGGGCTGCATCCGCCTGACCAACGAGGACGCGATCGACCTCTATGGCCGCGTCAAGGTCGGCACCATCGTCGTGGTGCTCGAACCGAAGCACGGCGATTCGCCCTACAATTCGCGCCTCGCGCTCGGCGGCGGCGGAACTGGCCAGGCGGGCAGCTACTGATCCCGTCCTGATCTCTATGAGATTCAAAAGCGCCGGTTTTACCGGCGCTTTTTTGTTGCCGGCTTGTGCGGCCGGGTTTTGTTGCCCTCGGCCTCCGATTTGTCCGCAGGCGCGGGAGATGTCTCCGCCGCCTCGTCATCAACGCCTTGCTTCGGGCTTGGCTTCGGGTTTGGCCGCGACCTCACGTGGCGGCGCCTCCTCGGGCCGTTCGGCCGGCAGCAGCGGGGCAATTTGCGGCAGGGGATCCCAGACGTTCCACTGGCAGATCCGGTAGTCGTTGCGCCGCTGCGCGAGGTCGAGATGGATATGGTCCTCGTGGTACCAATCCGAGCCGGGACCGAGCACGGTCGAAAAGCGCGAGCAGACCGAATGCAGCACGCGCTCGCGCAACTCGCGCGACATGGTGCGATCGGTCAGGCCGATCGACTGCCCGTTAGCGAGCTTGATGGCGCGCACATCGATCGCGTTGGCCTTGCCGTGCTCGGACAGCATGGCGCCGACAACGCGGTTGCGGCCGCGGCACTCGAAGCTGTCGAAATTGTCGAGATCGCTGATGGTCGAGCCGAGGCTCGCGGCCAGCGGCACGACGTCCTTGCGCACCCAATCGGCGATCGCGGACGCCATGGTGCAGCGGAGGATCGCCGCCGGCTTGACCGCCACCTTGCGCTTGTCCGGCAGCACGATGGCTTCGAGCCGCACCAGATCCTCGCCGCCGCAAGCGCCAGGGCCGCGGATATCCGGGATCGAGGGCGCGATAGCGATCTCCTCGGTCAGCGCGAGGCGGCACGCCGAGGCCTGTTTCTCGGGCGGCGGCGCCGCCTCGGCGGGCTTGGTGGCGCCAGGTTTGTCCGCGGAAGGCCTTTCCGTGGAAGGCTTGCCGTCGGTCTCCGCAGGAGCCTCCTCCGATGCCTTGGCCGATCCCTTGGGGGCCTCCTCAGGGCGAGGCCTTGGGAGCGGGATCTTGCCGGAGATATTGGCAGAATGAACCGTCGCGCGCGGCCGTGGTGCAGCAATACCAAAGATATCCAGCGGGGACCCATATCTGCGCGCCTCTGCCCGGTCCGCGAGCCCGAGCGCGACGGTAACCATGGCCGCGCCGACGGACATATAGCCGCGACAAGACCATTTGCGGCGAAAGGCGGGCAGGCTAAAACTCATGACAATTCTTTGGCCCAACGCTGAGAGCGACAATCCGCCCAGCGGCTTCTCGGAGGAACGACGGAATGCTTGGTTTGATGCAAGACTGGCCCCTGCTCTGCCACAGGATCATCGAACACGCCGCCAAGATTCATGGCAAGCAGGAGGTCGTGACGCGCTCGGTCGAGGGACCGATCCATCGCACCACCTATGCCGATATCCACAAGCGCGCCCTCAAGGTCTCGCAGATGCTGGAGCGCGACGGCATCAAGCTCGGCGACCGTGTCGCAACGATCGCCTGGAACACCTGGCGCCATCTTGAGGTCTGGTACGGCATCATGGGGATCGGCGCCATCTGCCATACCGTCAATCCCCGCCTTTTCCCCGAGCAGATCGCCTGGATCATCAACCATGCGCAGGACCGCATCGTGATGACCGACATCACGTTCATTCCGGTCCTGGAGAAGATCGCCGACAAGCTGACAAGCGTGGAACGCTACGTCGTGCTCACCGACAAGGCGCACATGCCGCAGACGACGCTGAAGAACGTGGTCGCCTACGAGGACTGGATTGCGGAGGCCGACGGCAAGTTTAAATGGAAGGACTTTGACGAGAACACGGCGGCCGCGATGTGCTACACGTCAGGCACCACCGGCGACCCCAAAGGCGTGCTGTATTCGCATCGCTCCAACGTGCTGCACGCGCTGATGGCCAACAATGTCGACGCGCTCGGCACCAGCGCCTCCGAGACCATGCTCCCCGTTGTGCCGCTCTTCCACGCCAACAGCTGGGGCATCGCCTTCTCCGCGCCCTCGCAGGGCACCAAGCTCGTGATGCCCGGCGCCAAGCTCGACGGCGCCTCGGTCTATGAGCTGCTCTCGACCGAGAGGGTGACGCACACCGCCGGCGTGCCCACGGTGTGGCTGATGCTGCTCCAGCACATGACCGCCAACAATCTGAAGCTGCCGGATCTGAAGATGGTGATCTGCGGCGGCTCGGCGATGCCGCGCTCGATGATCAAGGCCTTCCTCGACATGGGCTCGAACGTCCGCCACGCCTGGGGCATGACCGAGATGAGCCCGATCGGCAGCGTCGCGGCGCTGAAGCCGCCGTTCCAGAATGCGACCGGCGAGGCGCGGCTAGACGTGCTCCAGATGCAGGGCTACGCGCCGTTCGCCGTCGAGATGAAGATCACCGACGATGCGGGCAAGGAACTGCCGTGGGACGGCACGACCTTCGGCCGCCTCAAGGTCGCCGGCCCGGCGGTCGCCAAGGCCTATTACCGGGTCGACACTGACATTCTCGACGAGGACGGCTTCTTCGACACCGGCGACGTCGCGACCATCGACGAAGCCGGCTACATGCGGATCACCGACCGCTCCAAGGACGTGATCAAGTCCGGGGGCGAATGGATCTCCTCGATTGACCTGGAGAACCTCGCGGTCGGCCATCCCGCCGTGGCGGAAGCCGCCGTGATCGGGGTGTTCCATCCCAAATGGGACGAGCGTCCGCTGCTGATCGTGCAGCTGAAGCAGGGCCAGCAGGCCAGCCGCGAGGACATCCTGAAGTTCATGGACGGCAAGATCGCCAAATGGTGGATGCCCGACGACGTTGCCTTCGTCGAGGGCATCCCGCATACGGCAACGGGCAAGATCCTGAAGACTGCGCTGCGCGACCAGTTCAAGGAATACCGCTTCCCGAACGCGGCGGCGTAGGCGGCCAAACCAAACACCGTCATTCCGGGCGATGCCAACGGCCTCGAACCCGGAATGACAGGCCGTAACATCCCGGGAACCCTTGAATTTGCCTCGGGGCCGTGGTCTCAACGGCCCATCGTCGTGCCTGATCGGCCGGCATCGCCCTCAAGACCCCGGCAGAGCTCACCCGATGGCCCGCAGGTTTTCCGCTCCCTATCAGTCGGAGCCCGTGTCCAGCCTCGCGAGCTGGGCGCGCAATCTGGCCGTGTTCGCTGTGGTGGCGGTGGTGGTCTCGATCATCATCGTCCGGTTCGGCTTCCTGGAGATGAAGCCGGCGCTCGCGACCTTCTTCGGCGGGCTCGGGATCGCCGCGCTCTCGATCCTGTTCGGGCTCGCCGGCTTTGCCGCGATCTGGCAGAACGGCTCGCGCGGCATGGCGCGCATCCTGCTTGCCTTCCTGATCGACGGCGCGATCCTCGCCTATCCTGCTTATCTCGGCCTGCAATACCGCAAGCTGCCGGCGATCCACGACATCACCACCGACCCGATCGACCCGCCGCGCTTCGACGCACTGGCCCGCCTGCGCACCGGCGATGGCGCCAATACCGCGGTGTATGCCGGCCTCTACTCGGCCGAGCAGCAGCGTCAATTCTATCCCGATATCGAGCCGATCGAGCTCGAGATTTCGGTCGACCGCGCCTATGCGATCGCGCTTCAGCTGGTCAACAAGCGGAAATGGCTTGTGATTGACGAGCGCGCGCCGCAGCCGCCGCGCCGCATCGGCCGCATCGAGGCGGTGGCGCGCTCGCCGATCATGGGTTTCCGCGAGGACATCGCGATCCGGGTCGTGCCCGACGGCGAGGATTCCCGCGTCGATATCCGCTCCGCCTCGCGCTATTTCGAGAGCGATCTCGGCAGCAACGCCGCGCGGGTGAAAAAATTCATCGACGATCTCAACACCGCCGCCGATGCCGACGCACTCAAGCCGGTGAAGAAGACGCCGGTGGCGCCGCCGAAGGCGCCGGCGAAGACGGTGAAGAAATAGGATTCTGTCATTCCGGGGCGACGCGAAGCGGCGAGCCCGGAATCCATCGGGCCGCAGCTTTCGGGGATAAATGGATTCCGGGTTCGCGCTAACGCGCGCCCCGGAATGACGAGAGACTAGTTCGCCATCCGATAGGTCCCGCCAATCACGGGATCGCCGTCCGTCGCCACTACGCCGCGGGCGACCAGGTCTTCCAGATGGGCCAGCACGGAGTAGCCCGCCGCAGTGGTGAGCCTCGGATCGATGCCGATATAGATCGCCCGGACCATGGTCGGGATGTCGGTCTCGCCCTTGGCAAGGCGGTGCAGGATGGAGGCTTCACGCGCCTTGCGGTGACGGATCAGGAAGCGCACGAAGCGCGGACCGTCCGGAATTTCGGGGCCGTGGCCGGAGAAATACACATCCTCCTCGCGCGCGGCGAGACGATCCAGCGATTCCATGTAGTCGATCATCGAGCCGTCGGGCGGCGCCACGATCGAGGTCGACCATCCCATCACGTGATCGCCGACGAAGTTGAATTTTCGCTCGGGCCAGGCAAACGCGAGGTGATTGGCGGTATGGCCGGGTGTCGCCACGGCCTCGAGCCGCCAACCGTCGCCTTCGACCACATCGCCATGGGCGATCCTGATATCGGGCGCGAAGTCGCGGTCGGCGCCGGATTCCGGGTTGTGCTTCTCGCTCTCGAAACGCGGGCGCGAGGCGCGGTGCGGGCCTTCGGCGTAAACAGGCGCGCCGGTCGCCCGCTTGATCCGCGCGGTGTTCGGCGAATGGTCGCGGTGGGTGTGGGTGACGAAGATATGGCTCACCGTCTCGCCGCTGACAGCATCGAGCAGCGCCGCCGCATGCGCCTCGTCGTCCGGACCGGGATCGATGATCGCGACGTTGCCTCGGCCCACGATGTAGCTCACCGTGCCGGTGAAGGTGAACGGGCTCGGATTGTTACAGAGCACCCGCCGCACGCCGGGGCGGACCTCCTCGACGATGCCGGGCTTCAGCGGAAAGTCGCGGTTGAACGGGACGTCGTCGTTGTCGGACATAGCTTGCTCATACCTTGCTGACTTCGTCATGCCCGGCCTTGTGCCGGGCATCCACGTTCTTCGCGTGGTCTAAGACGTGGATGGCCGGGACAAGCCCGGCCATGACGCAATTGGAGAGTTCAGTCGCATCCCACACTCTGGCGGTTTGCTCAGAAAAACGCCTGAATGCCCGTGATCGCGCGGCCCAGGATCAGGGCGTGGACGTCGTGGGTGCCCTCGTAGGTGTTGACGGTCTCGAGGTTATGGACGTGGCGCATCACGTGATACTCGATCGAGATGCCGTTGCCGCCGTGCATGTCGCGCGCGACGCGGGCGATGTCGAGGGCCTTGCCGCAATTGTTGCGCTTCATGATCGAGATCATCTCGGGCGCGAACTTGCCCTCGTCCATCAGGCGACCGACGCGCAGCGAGCCCTGAAGTCCGAGCGCGATCTCGGTCTGCATGTCCGCTAGCTTCTTCTGCACGAGCTGGGTCGCAGCGAGCGGCTTGCCGAACTGCTTGCGGTCGAGCGTGTACTGGCGGGCGCGGTGCATGCAGTCCTCGGCCGCGCCGAGCACACCCCATGAAATGCCGTAGCGGGCGCGGTTGAGACAGCCGAACGGGCCCTTCAGGCCGGAGACGTTGGGCAGCAGCGCGTCTTCCGGAACCACGACGCCCTCCATCACGACCTCGCCGGTGATGGAGGCGCGAAGCGACAGCTTGCCGCCGATCTTCGGTGCCGACAGGCCCTTCATGCCCTTCTCCAGCACGAAGCCGCGGATCTGGTTGTCGTGCGCGGCCGACTTGGCCCAGACCACGAACACGTCGGCGATCGGCGCGTTCGATATCCACATCTTGCTGCCGGTCAGGCGATAGCCGTCCGACACCTTCTCGGCGCGGGTTTTCATGCCGGCCGGATCGGAGCCGGCGTCAGGCTCGGTCAGCCCGAAGCAGCCGACCCACTCGCCACTGGCGAGCTTCGGCAGGTACTTCTTGCGCTGGTTCTCGTCGCCATAGGCGTAGATCGGATACATCACCAGCGAGGACTGCACCGAGTTCATCGAGCGGTAGCCGGAATCGACCCGCTCGATCTCGCGCGCGACGAGACCATAGGCGACATAGCCTGCATTGGCGCAGCCATATTCCTCCGGCAACGTGATCCCGATCAGGCCGAGCTCGCCCATCTCGTTGAAGATCTCCCGATCCGTCTTCTCTTCGAGATAGGCCTTGGCGACGCGCGGCAGCAGCTTGTCCTGGGCGTAGGCGCGCGCGGTGTCGCGCACCATGCGCTCGTCTTCGGTGAGCTGCTCGTCGAGCAGGAACGGATCGTCCCACTGGAAAGTAGCCGAAGCCGGCTTGTCCTTGGCCTGAGGGCGCGCGGTCATGAAACGTCCTTTCGTCTGGTTCCGTCAAAATTTGCCCGACAACGTAAAGCGCCGCGGCAACAAGTGCAATTGCGTTGCAGATGTACGGGTCTGCGTGAATCCCGGGGACCTGCGAGGCGCGCCTCGGGGGATACGCTTCGCGCACCCCGGGATGACAGCGCTAGCTTTCGAGCAGCTCGTTGGCGACGATCTCGATGCCGAAGCCGGAAAGGCCCTTGTAGTCGTGCACCGAGGAGGTGAGATGCCGGATCGAGGTGACGCCGAGATCGCGCAGGATCTGTGCACCGACGCCGACTTCGCGCCACTGCCGGTTGCGGTCGGCCTCGGTCGCGCTCTCATCGGGCAGCGGCGCCACGGGGACACCGGCCGCACCGTCGCGCAGATAGACCAGGACTCCACGGCCGGATTTCTTGAAGTGCTCGAGCACCGCCGCCATGCGCTTGTGGCCGGTGAAGATGTCCTTGACGATGTTCGGCTTGTGGAAGCGTGTCAGCACGTTCTTGCCGTCGCCGACGCCGTTATAGACGAAGGCGACGTGGGCGATGGAATCGAACGGCGAGCGGTAGGCATAGCCCTGCAGCGGCCCGATCGGGCTCTCGGTGACGAAGGTCGAGACCCGCTCGATCAGCTTCTCGCGCACCTGGCGGTAGGCGATCATGTCGGCGATGGTGACGTGCTTGAGCTTGTGCTGGGCGGCGAAGCGGGCGACCTGCTCGCCCTTCATCACGCTGCCGTCGTCGTTCATCAACTCGCTGATGACGCCGACCGGTGGCAGGCCGGAGAGCTTGCACAGATCGACCGCGGCCTCGGTATGGCCGGAGCGCAGCAGCACGCCGCCGTCCTTGGCGATCAGCGGGAAGATGTGGCCGGGACGGGCGAAGTCGTTGGCGCCGGCGTTGGGATTGGACAGCGCGCGGCAGCACGAGGCGCGCTCCTCGGCCGAGATGCCGGTACCGCCGTCGGGCTTGTAGTCGATCGAGACCGTGAATGCGGTGGTGTGCGCGGAATCGTTGTGGGCCACCATCGGATCGAGCCGCAGGCGGCGCGCATCTTCGGTGGTGATCGGCGCGCAAACGATGCCGGAGGTGTGGCGGATGATGAACGCCATCTTCTCGGCGGTGCAGAACGAGGCGGCGACAATCAGATCGCCCTCGCCCTCGCGGTCATCGTCGTCGGTGACGACCACGAGCTCACCCCGGGCAAAGGCCTGCAAGACTTCCTGGACGTTATCCGGCATTTCCCAATCTCTATCGGTTATGGCCCGGAGGCTTAGCCGGACTTGGGCCGGGGCGCTAGTGTCCCCGGCGCAACCGCATATGCCGGACCGCAGCCCTGCCCGATGGGCGGCTTGCACCAGGCAGATCAGGGATATGGGCACGGAAAAGGCCGGTGAGAAGCCGGCCGGGCACGGTCAGGGCAGCACCTCGCGCCGCTCGCCGAGCCGCTGATCGAGCTCGGCACGCTTGTCGGCCAACAGGCCGGCTTGGGCGGCCTCGATCACCGTGAACAGCTCATGGGCGTCGCTGAGCCTGGTCACGGTGACATAGCTGGCGCCAGCCGCGTAGAGTTCGTCCACATCCGACAACAGATCGGCCGTGGCAACGATCATGGCGGTCGGGTTGAGGGTGCGGACGTGGCGGACCAGCTTCTCGTTGCTGGCCCCCTTCAGAAGCGCATCCGGTACGCTGAGGATGATCATCTCGGACTTGCCGACGCCGGCATGGAGCAGCGTGTCGGCGCTGCTGATATCGCCATAGATCACGTGCAGGCCGCGCGAAAGCAGCGTCTGGTACACATTCGGGTTGAAGTCGACCACGGTGATCTGCTCGAGCAGCACCGGTGCCTGCCGTTCAATCTCAGCCAGCAGCGCGCTCGCCGCACGGAAAAAGCCGAGGATGACGATGCGGCGCGCCTCGCCGTGGCCTTCGTGCCCTTCCTCGCCCTGGCCATTGCCGTGGTCGAGATCGCGCAAGCCGATCCGCTTGAGGGGGCCGATCGCCCAGCGGGTGATCTCGTCGCTGCGGGTCATCACGAAAGTCGAGAGCACCGCCAGCACCACGAAAGCGAACGAGGCCGCATTCGCCGTCTCGGCTGCGATGTGGTGGTCGGCGACGCCGGTCTGGATCACCACCAGCGAGAACTCGGAGATCTGCGCGAGATTCAGGGCCGGCAACAGGCTGGCGCGCAGCCCCTGCTTCATCAGATAGAGCGGGGCGAAGGTGGTGACGAGGCGGCTCACCACCGTGAACGCCGCGATCATCAGGGCAAGCCCGATCACGGAGAGGCCAGGCACGGGAATGGTCATGCCAAGCGCGACGAAGAACAGCGTGATGAAGAAATCGCGAAGCGTGGTGACCTTGGCCGTGACGTCGAGCGCGTAGGGAAAGGTCGAGAGCGAGACGCCGGCGATCAGGGCGCCCATCTCGCGCGACAGCGACAGCCGCTCGGCGGTCTCGGCGACCAGGAAGCACCAGGCGAGCGCGCCGAGCAGGATCAGCTCGGGGCGGCGGGCGATCTGGTGAAAGAGGCGCGGCAGCACGTAGCGGCTCACCAGCAGGGCGGCGGCGACCAGCACCGCGACGCGCCCGATCGAGAGCAGGATGACGCTGATTTCCAGATTGGCAAGGCTCGGCTGCACCGCCAGAAACAGGATGGCGAAGATGTCCTGCAGCACCAGCACGCCGAGGGTGATGCGGCCCGGCAGCGTGTCGAGCTCGCGCTTCTCGTAGAGCACCTTGACGATGATGACGGTGCTCGACAGCGCGCAAGCGACGCAGAGATAAACCGCGTCGAACTGCCCGCCCCCGAGCGACAGGCCGATGCCGGCGAAGAACAGCACCCCGAGCAGGCAGCCGCCGAGGAGCTGGCCGCCTGCCGCGAACAGGATGACCTTTCCCGCCCGCACGATCTTCTTCAGGTCGATCTCCAGGCCGATCATGAACAGCATGAAGATCAGGCCGAGCTCGGAGATGACGCTGATCGATTCCTGCGACTTGACCCAGCCGGCGCCAAATGGACCAATGCAGAAGCCGGCGATAAGATAGGCCAGGATCAGCGGCTGCCTGGAGAAGTGGGCAAGCAGGCCCAGCATCCAGGCAAACAGGATACAGAGAGTGATGTCGCGAATGAGCTCGTGCATGCCAGATTGGTCCGTTTTGCCGCACCCTAGTGATCGAGTGCGGCGCGGCAAGCGAGCAATTCGTCACATGCGGATGGGGCTCGCCATTGCAATGCTGCTATGCCCCCTCGCCTCCTCCGTACCGGCAGCCGCTCAATCCAAGGTCAATATCGAACAAAGCTTTGCTGATTCCCTCACCGCACTGCCAAAAGAAGAACTCGCCGTTTCCGGCGGATTCTACGTGCCCGCCTATTCCAGCGTCGCGATGAGCCAGGGCAAGCTGCGCGTCGACTTCTCGGTGACCCTGAGCGTGCACAACGCCTCCGAGACGCAAGCACTGGTGGTCAAACGCATCGCCTATTTCGACACCGCGGGCAAGCAGGTCGAGAGCTATCTGAAGGCGCCCGTCGCGTTGAAGCCCCTCGCCACCGTCTCGATCTTCATTCCGACCGACGACGTACGCGGCGGAACGGGAGCCAATTTCCTCGTCGATTGGGCCGCAACAAGCGAGATCGCCGAGCCTGCTGTCGAGGCCTTGATGGTTGGCGGCGTCGCCAACGCGCATTACGCTTTCATCAGCCAGGGCCGTCCGACCCGGACGGTCGGCAGGAAATAAGCAAGAAGCACGACTGACCGGCGCAAAGCCGGCAGCCTGACAAGAATAGAACGAGGAACGCTCCCATGACGTCCAGCTTCGATTTTGCGCCCCTGTTTCCCGCAGGGCTGCCGGCCCCCTCTGCGCGCTGGACGGGCCTCGCCAAATACAGTTTTGTCGGCGGCAACAACGACTCCGAGCAGCTGCCGCTCGATCATCTGATCGAGGCGGCCAATTTGGCTCTGCAACGCGAAGGCCGCTCGCTCGCCACTTACGGGCTGGCACATGGTCCCCAGGGCTATCTGCCCTTGCGCGAATTCCTAGTGACGAAGCTCAAGCGCGATGCCGGCATCAACTGCACGGTCGACGATCTCCTGATCGTCTCCGGCTCGCTGCAGGCACTCGACCTCGTCAACGCCACGCTGCTGACGCGCGGCGATACCGTGATCTTCGAGCAGGATAGCTATCAGGGCTCGCTGACACGTTTGGCCCGGCTCGGGGTCAACGTGGTTGGCATTCCCCTCGACAAGGACGGCATGCGCATGGACGTGCTGGCCACGACGCTGGCCGACCTCAAGGGCCGCGGCATCCGGCCGAAATACATCTACACCATTCCGACGGTGCAGAACCCGACCGGCAGCATCATGCCGGAGAGCCGCCGCACGGAGCTGGTGCGGCTGTCGGCACAATACGGCGTGCCGATCTTCGAGGACGATTGCTATGCCGATCTGGTCTGGTCAGGACAGCGGCCGCCGGCGATCCATGCGATGAGCCCGAACGGCGGCGTGATCCATATCGGCTCGTTCTCGAAGTCGATCGCGCCCGCGCTGCGCGTCGGCTTCATCGTTGCGCCCTGGGATGTGATGTCGCGGATGCTGGCACTGAAGACGGACGCGGGCTCCGGCGCGCTGGAGCAGATGGTGCTCGCCGCCTATTGCAAGCCGCATTTCTCGACCCACGTGCCGGCGCTGACGAAGGCGCTGCGCACCAAGCTCGACACCCTGATGGAGGCCGTCAACGAGCAGTTCGGGACGGCCGCCGAGTTCGAGGAGCCCAAGGGCGGCATCTTCCTGTGGGTGAAGCTGCCCGATCAGGTGGATACGCTGAAGCTGTATCAGGCCGCGCTTGCCGCCGGCGTATCGATCAATCCGGGGCCGGAATGGTCGACTGACAAGAACCATTCCAGATCGCGGCTGCGGCTGTGCTTTGCGAGCCCCTCCCATCAGCAGATCCGCGAGGGCGTCGCCGTACTGGCCGAGATCTGCCGCAAGGAGTTCGGCGTGCCGGCCCGCAGCGCCAATGTGGAGAAGGGGCGGGTGTGAGGGCGACGCCTTACGTGGGGACGTGAAACTCCACGTTGACCTGGCCGCTGCCGGATGACGGAAAGTATTCGCAGAGCTGCTCGGCCCTGCCATCGTACTCGTACCAGCCAAGGGCGGCGAACAGCATGATGGTGTCGGCCATACCGCCCTCGCCGTTGCACTTGGTCGCGTAATCCGGAAGCATGTCCAGGAATTCGCGGTAGCGACGGCTCTGCCAGAGTTCGAGCACGCGCAGGTCGACCTGGCGGTTGAACTCGCTGGCAACGCTCGTCCACGCCTCCGGCCCTAACTTCTTGTTGGGCCAGAGCCGATGTGAGAGCGAGCCGCTGGCCAGGATCGCAACCCGTTCGCCGGAGTTTTCGATGGCACGGCGCGTCGCCTCGCCGAGGGTCCGGCTTTCCTCGAACGACGTGAACAGCGGCGAGGCGATCGAAACCACCCTCGCGAAGCCGTCCGAATTCATGTAGTGCATCGGCACGATCGTGCCATATTCAAGCCCGAGGCTCGGCACCTGATGCGCGTTGACATCGAGCCCTGCAACGCCGGCTTCGGCGGCGATTGCTTCGGCGAGTCTCGTGTCGCCCGGCAGATCATAGCTCAGATCCTGAATCATGTGCGGCGCCTCGTGACTGGTGAACGAGGCGCAATGCCGCGCGTTGGCGTTGATGTGGTAGCCGAAATTGGAGAGCCAGTGGGTGTCGAACACCACGAAAGTGGTGACGCCGCGTGCTTTCGCCCGCCGACCGAGCTCGCGCAACGAGTCCACGGCCGCCTCGCGCGCCGAGCGCAAGTGACTGCCGGGCTTTTCCGAGAGCATCAGCGATGGGACATGCGTGACCTTGGCTGCCAGGACGAGTTGTCCCATCGCGTTCACCTCAAGGGTCAAGCCGCTTGGGGCTGGCTGCCGTGGATCGCGGAGGCCAGCCGCAGCAGCAGCACGATCGAGACGTTGCCCTTGCCGGCCTCGATCTGGGCGATGTAGCGCTCTGAAATCCCGGAGCGGCGGGCCAGCTCCCGCCGCGACAGGACGCAGCGCATGCGTGAGGACTTCAAGCGGTCGCCCAGTTCGGCCAGAAACGCGCTCTCGGAATAAGGCGGCACGGCACAGCTCCCCGGCAGCACCTCGCCTGCGAAATCCCTGACTTGATTCAGCATCGGTCTATCCAATTTCGCCTTCGGGAACGCCATCCTACCGGGGAAACCGGCTGCCTCATTGACGCGGATCAAATTCGCGCGCGAATGGCGGTCAGCGTGGACGATCGCGCGCGGGATGCTACACTTCGGAATTGTTTGCAGGTGGGGGCCTTTCAGGACATGGGACGTTGTTTGAGCCGCTCGATCGCGGCAGCAGTGCTGTGGGTTGCGTTCACGCCCGCGGCCGGTGCCGAGTCGCTTGCGGCGACCGTCGAGCAATGGGGCTTGCTCGGCTCATGGGCGATCGACTGCGCGGTCCGGCCCGACCGTGACAAGGGCGCGCTCTTGACTTACGAGATCCGGAATGACGGAAGGGTGATGTACCGGCGCAATTTTGGCGAGGCCAAGGACGAAAACGAAGTGGTATCGGCGATGGTCAACGCCGACGGCATGCTCAATGTGATGGTGTACTTCCCCGTGCTGCAACAGACCCGCGAGTTCGGTCTGCTACTCTCGAAGCAAGGCAGCTTGCGCGCAATCTACAATCGCAGTGAGCGCGGCGAGTACACGATCAGGGACGGCAAATACGTCGCGACAGGCGCGCCAACACCCGCACAACAGCGCTGCGATTAACCCACCTGAACAGGCGTTCAGAATTCTCCTGCGATTCCTCCGGAACGTTCACGCGAATGCGCCGTTTAGATTTGCATTCCATTGGAGGAGGACATCATGAAGAAGTTTGGTTATGTGCTTGCCGCTGTCGGCGCGCTCGCGGTTGCACTGCCGACACTCGCCAGCGCGGAGACGGTGGTGATCAAGCGCGGAGGTCATCATCACGGCATGTATGGCGCCCGCGCCGAATACGGCATGCATCGCGATCACGGCTGGCATCGCGGCTGGCACCATCGCGACCGGGTCGTCGTGATCAAGCGTGGTCACCGCCATCATTGGGACTAATGCGCAACGCAATATGGAGATGGCCCCTCACGGGGCCATCTCTTTGCGTGTACGAAACGTTCGGCGAGGTCAGTCCCACGCCGGCGCAAAGCCGGGATTGACGCAGCGCCTGTCCTTCGGCAGCGCGGCGATTTTGTTGCGGTCGGCGTCGTCGAGCGTGACCTTCAGCGCGTCGAGATTGGCCTGCTGGCTCTCTCGGCGCGAGGCCTTCGGTATCGCGGCGACACCGTTTTGGTCGAGCAGCCATTTCAGCGCGACCTGCGCGGCGGTTGCATTGTGCCTGGCGCCGATCTCGGCCAGTACCGGATCGGAGGCAACGCGCCCCTGTGCCAACGGGCAATAGGCGACCAGCGGAATCGAGTTGGCCTTGAGATAGGCCAGCACCTTCGATTGGTCGAGCATGGCGTGATATTCGATCTGATTGCAGGCGATCGGCGCCTTGATGTCTTCGACCGCGATCTTAAGCAGCGCGGTGGTGAAGTTGGCGACGCCGATCGCCCGCGTGCGCCCCTCCTCCTTCAGCTTCATCAGGGTCTCGAACACCGCACCCCAGTTCGCCGCCTTCGACGGCCAGTGCACGAGGTAGAGATCGACATGGTCGAGCCCGAGCTTCTTGAGGCTGGCGTCGAAAGCGCGGCGGATGGCGTCGGGGCTGAGGTTCTCGTGCCAGACTTTCGTTGTGACGTGCAGCTCGCCCCGCGGCAGCCGGGCCGCGGCGAGCGCCGCGCCGATCGGCTCTTCGTTGCCGTACATCTCGGCGGTATCGATATGGCGATAGCCGATCGACAGCGCGCTCTCGACCGCCGCGCGGCAGGCATCGCCCTGCATGCGGAAGGTCCCGAGGCCGAGCTTGGGCATGCTGATGCCCTGTGTCTTGAGATGATCCATGAAAAGGCTCCTGACATCGTTCAGCCCGCCGGAGGCCAGCAGCGATGCTGCGTGAGCAGACCCTTCGGGGATGGAAAAGAGGTGGCGGGAACGGACAGCATAGCGCGGCAGGCGCAATGCGGCCAATCAAGATCGGGTTAGCACCCCTCAGGAATGCTGCGCCACCACGGCTGGACGCGCCTGCGGCTGCGGCTCGATATCGACCGACCAGAGGTCCCGGTTGTCGACGTCCTTCAGCGTTACGGTCATCAGGCCGGTCCGCCCGTCGATGTCGACCTTGCCGAAGAACTGCAATCCGAAACAGGGGGCGAGGTTTTCACCCTGCGCCTCACTGCACCCGTTCTGGTACATCGCGACCGGACCAAAGGTGTTGTCGAGCTCGCCCGGGCCCCAGGTGCCGGCATGCAAGGGCCCCGAGACGAACTCCCAGAAAGGTTCGAACTCCTGGAATTGCGCCCTGTTCGGATCGTAATAATGCGCGGCGGTGTAGTGCATGTCGGCGGTGAGCCAGACGATGTTGCGAATTCCGGCGCGCTTGATGGACGCGAGAAGATCGGCGATCTCGTGCTCACGCCGGTCGGGCGGCCCATCACCCAGTGCAACCGCATCCAGGCTGATCAGGCCGATCGGCAGGTCGGCCGCGATCACCTTCCAGGTCGCGCGCGAGGCCGCGAGCTCACGCTTCAGCCAGGCGAGCTGTTCGGCGCCCAGGATCCAACCGCGGTGATCGCCGCCCTTGTTCCAGCTATCGTCGCGATAGCTGCGCATGTCGATCATGAAGACGTCAAGCAAAGGACCATAGGCGATCTTGCGATAGATCCGCCCCTTACGCGCTCCGATGTCGCGGATCGGCATGAAGTCGAAGAAGGCACGGCGGGCGCGCGCGACCAGGCGCGGGGTGCCGTCATCCTCATGGCCGGCGGCGTCATAGCTGCCGGTCGGCGACCAGTCGTTGGTGACCTCGTGGTCGTCCCACTGCGCGAACATCGGCACCTCGGCGTGGAAGGCGCGGAAGTGCTCGTCGAGATGGTTGTATTTGTAATTGCCGCGGAACTGCGCCAGCGTGTGCGCGACCTCGGATTTCTCCTCGGTCACGATGTTGCGCCAGAACTCGCCGTTCGGCAGCTTCTGCTCGGAGGGGATCGTGCAGTCGGCGTAAATGTGATCGCCGGAGTGGATGAAGAAATCCGGGCGATTGTCGAGCATGGTGCGATAGCTGCGGTAGCCGCCGCGGGACGTGTCGATGCCCCAGCCCTGCCCCGCGGTATCGCCGGACCACAGGAACGAGATCGACCGGCCGGCAGCCGGCGCAGTGCGGAAGCGGCCGATGCGGCTCTCGCCGGCGATGCCGGTCGCGATGTCGTCGAAGCGCACACGATAGAAGATGTCCTGCCCGGGCGGCAGATCTTCCAGCAGCCGTTTCGAGGTGAAGTCGGCATCGGGCGACGCATCGCTCGAAGCCGACGCAATGACGGTCTTGAAACTTTCCACGGACGAATAGTCCACCTGCATCCGCGCGGGCCGGTCGGCGCGCGCCCAGATCACGGCGGACCCATCCGAGACGTCGCCGGACTGGATGCCGCCTGCGATCTGCGGACGATCCGCGGCGCGGCTGAGATGTGGCGTTGCGAGCGCAGCAACGGCGAGGCTGGAGGTGGAACGGGCCAGGAATTGCCGCCGGGTCCAGGCGCGCGAGGCGCGGAGCGCTACCATTCAGGAAACCTTCGTCGACTAGCGACGGAAGGTGCCTGCGTCGTTTGACCCCCGGCTTACGGTTTCTTGACCGCGGGCCTACGGTTTTACGACGTGCGGATGACGGCTCGGAACTGAACCTAATGCTTCCAGTTGCAGATGCCGCCGCTGCGGCACGGCCAGGTCTGGATGCGGGTGTCCATCGCCTGCGCGTCGAGCGGATTGCCGCGGCGATGCGCGAGCTTGGTGCGCGCCGCGCCGCGTGGCTGTGCGGGCTTGGCGTGCGCAACCTTCGGCTCCGAGACGCGCACGCGTTCGGCGGCGACCTTCTTCGGCACATCGACCGGCTCGGCGCGCGCCTGCGCCTCGTTGCCGCCGCGTGCCTCCAGCGCGACCGGCGCGAATTGGGTTTCGGGCCCGAGCCGCTTCGGCGACAACACCGCCTTCGAAAGATCGAGGCCGAGATATTCGTCGGGCTTGTAGTCGTCAGCGCGCGCGACGCCGCCCCATGCGAGCACGAGGGCAACGGCAATTGCAAAAGGAGCGCTCTTCAGAAACACGGACGCCTCCTGAAATTGATTGTTAAGAGGTAATTTACCTCTATTTAGGAGGTGTCGCGCGCAATTCCAGCGGTCAACTGGCGCCGTGGTTAAGAAGTTTGGCGGTGTCAGGCGACCTTTCGCGGTGCACCCGTCCCTTCAAGAAACCCCATCAGACGGTTGCGAATGATGGTTTCCGCCTCCGCCATGATGCGATCGACGAGTTCCTTGCAGCTGGGGATGTCGTGGATGAGGCCTGCGACCATGCCGCAGCTCCACGCGCCCGCATCCATCTGCCCGTCCAGCATGATCCTGGGATAGACGCCCGCGACCTGGTCGTGGATATCGTCGATCTTCAGCCTGTCGCCCTTCTCGCGTTCGATCTCGAGCAGGCGGTCGACATTGGCGTTCTTCAGCACGCGCTCGGTGTTGCGCAGGCTCCGCATGATGAGGCGGGTGTCGAGCTCGGTCGCGGCGACCAGCGCGTTCTTGACGTTCTGATGCACCGGGGCCTCCTTGGTCGCGATGAAGCGCGTGCCCATGTTCATGCCGGCCGCCCCCAGCGACAGCGCAGCGACGAGGCTGCGGCCATCGGCCATGCCGCCGGACGCGACGAACGGAATCTTCAATTCCTCCGCCGCGCGCGGCAGCAGGATCATGTTCGGAATGTCGTCCTCGCCGGGATGGCCGCCGCATTCGAAACCGTCGACGCTGACGGCGTCGCATCCGATGCGCTCGGCCTTCAGCGAGTGGCGCACCGAAGTGCATTTGTGGATGACCTTGATCCCGGCAGCCTTCAGCGCGGGCATGTAGGCTTCCGGGCTGCGGCCCGCGGTCTCCACGGACTTGACGCCGCCTTCGACGATGGCCGCGATGTATTCCGGATAAGGCGGCGCGGCGAAGGTCGGCAGGAAGGTGAGGTTCACGCCGAACGGCTTGTCGGTCATATCGCGGCAGCGCGCAATCTCTTTTGCCAGCAGCTCCGGCGTCTTCTGCGTGAGACCGGTGATGATGCCGAGCCCGCCGGCATTGGAGACGGCAGCCGCCAGCTCGGCAAGGCCGACGAAATGCATGCCGCCCTGGATGATGGGGTGCTCGATGCCGAACAGTTCGGTGATCGCGGTCTTCACTTAAATTACCTCCCGGGCTTTTGCTTGGTGTGTTCGGACCAGTCTAGCCGGACTTTTGCGCCGCGGTCACCCTTTCTCTCCGAACGGCCGTTGGCTCAATGCCCCCGCGCGGGAGCGCCCAGCTTGATCGGGCGCAGCACCGCGGCGGTCGGGATCATCAGCACCGCGATGATCGCGAGCGTCCAGAACACGTCGATATAGGCAAGCAAATCCACCTGCTGCTGCAAGGTGCGGCCGACCCAGACGACCGCCTGCGCGGCCGCATCGCTCGCATTCGAGCCCTGAGCCTGGAAGAAGCGGGTCATCGTCTCGACGGTCTGCTGGTAGCCGAGATCCGATGGCGCGGCGTGCTCGATCAGGCGACTCTGGTGGAATTGCTGGCGCTGCGCCAGGATTGTCTGCGCCAGCGCAACGCCCATGGAGCCGCCGATATTGCGGGCGACGTTGATCAGCGCCGAGGCCTGGTTGGTCTTGTCCGGCGGCACGCCGTCATAGGACGCGGTCGTGACCGGCAGGAACAGGAAAGGCAGACCGAGCGCGAGGAAGATGCGCGACATCGCGGCATAGCCGTAGGTGATGTCGCCGGTGAGGCCCGTGAGATGCCACATCGAGAACGCGACGATGGCAGCGCCAAGCATGATGAGGTATTTCGGCTGCACGCTGCTGACGAGACGCCCCACCACCGGCATCAGCACCAGGGTCGCGATTCCGCCAGGTGACAGCGCGAGGCCCGCCAACATGGCGGTGTAGTTCAAATCGCTCTGGAGCAACTGCGGCAAGAGCTGCGTCGTCGAGATCAGCACCGCGCCGGTCGCCAGCATGACCAGGAAGCAGGCTGCGAACTGGCGGCGGCCGAGCAGGCGGAGATCGACGATGGGATCCTCGCGCGTCAGCTCCCACGGGATCAGCGCAAGCAGTGACACGGCCGAAAGTACCGCAAAGAACACGATCATGTTCGAGCCGAACCAGTCGTTGCGCTGGCCCTCGTCGAGCACGTATTCGAGCGAGCCAAGCCCGATCGCAACCAGCAGGAAGCCGACATAGTCGACCCGCAGGCCCTTGCTCAGCAGCTTCTCCCTCTCCTCCTCCGCACCCGACGGCTCCTTGACCAGCGTGCCGACCAGGAACAGCGACAGCAATCCCATGGGAACGTTGATGAGGAACACCCAGTGCCAGGTGTAGGTGTCGGTGATCCAGCCGCCGAGCGTCGGTCCGATCACGGGTGCGACCACGACGGCGACGCCGTAGATCGCGAAGGCCTGGCCGCGTTTGTGCGGCGGGAAGGAGTCGGCAAGGATCGCCTGCTCGCTGGTCGCCATGCCGCCGCCGCCAAGGCCCTGAAGGATGCGAAACAGCACCAGCGCCTGCAAATTCCAGGCGAAGCCGCACAAAAGCGATGAGAACGTGAAGATCGCAACGCAGATCATGTAGAAGCGCTTGCGGCCGATCACGGTCGACAGCCACCCCGAGATCGACAGCACGATGGCGTTGGCGACGAGATAGCTGGTGATGACGTAGGTGCTCTCGTCGATGCCGACGGCAAGCCCACCGGCGATGTGGCGCAAGGCGACATTGGCAATGGTGGTGTCGAGCACCTCCATGAAGGTCGCGATCGAGACGACGAATGCGATGAGGTAGGGATTATGACCGCCAGCCGCCGAGCGCTCCGGCGACCAGCCGCCCGCTGACGCGCCGCCTTGCGCCGTATCCGTCATCGCACCTTGGTCCAGGGCACGACCGACATGCCCGGGCCAACGGGCAAATCCGCCGGCCAGCTGTCGACCACGATCTTCACCGGCACGCGCTGCACCACCTTGACGTAATTTCCGGTGGCGTTCTCCGCCGGCAGCAGGCTGAACGCAGTGCCGGAGCCCGGCTGCACGGATTCGACATGGCCGGTGAGCTTTCGCCCAGGATAGGCGTCGATGCGGATCTCGACGGGCTGGCCAGGCCGCATGTCGTTGAGCTGCGTCTCCTTGTAGTTGGCGACGATCCAGACTTCGTCGGGCACGAACATCATCAGGCTCTGGCCCGGGTTGACGAAAGTGCCCTTGGCGCCGCTGAGCTTGACGACGCGGCCGGACTGCGCGGCAACGACGCTGGTATATTGCAGGTTCAGCTTGGCCTGATCGAGCTGCGCCTGCGACTGCTCGAGCTGCGCCCGGGCGCCTTCGAGCTGGGCCTGCAGCGTCTTGATGCCGACTTGCGCGGCCGTCACCGCGGTCTTCGCGCGTTCAGTATTGGCCTGCTGCGCCTGAAGATCGGAGCGGGTCTGCTGCTGGCGCTGCACGGTGCCGGCGCCCTTCTCGGCGAGATCCTGGGCGCGCGCGAATTCTTCCTGCGAGAACTTGAGCTGGGCCTGGGCCTGATCGAGCTGCGCCTCCGCCTGCTTGATCTGCTCCTGCTGCGAAACGATCTGCGCCTCGACATTGGCGATGTTCGCCCTGGCGACCGCGACCTGAGCATTGGCCTGATCGATGGCGATGCGATAGTCGCGCTCGTCGATCTTGGCGAGAAGGTCCCCGGCTTTGACATGCTGGTTGTCCGTGACCGGGATCTCGGTCACGTAGCCGCCGACTTTGGAGGCCACGGAAAAGCTGCGCGCCGCGACGAAGGCATCGTCGGTGGATTCATAGTGACGTACCTGAAGCCAGTAGAGCAATCCGCCGATCAGGGCCGCGAGCAAGACGATGGTGCCAACGGTTGCCACCAACCAATGCTCGCGAATCCGGTCTCGCAGCGACGGCGGCTTCGCCGGCTTCGAGTCCTTGGCTTCGCGGACCTGATCAGGAGAGGTCTTCGGAGCTTCCTTCGCCCTCTGCGGCTGCTCCGCGGATGGATCACGCTCCCGGGTTTGAGCATCCACGGTGAACACCTTTCTCAGGGATCAAACTGGCGGCAGAGCCGCCAAAGCCGGCTCACGCGACGCGAGCCCAACTGCAACTCCTGATCATGGTTCCGCTCGTTGCGAGCACCATCGCGTTCGTGAACGCCCTGCCTAAAAAGCGAGCGCGGCGCACCGGGTGCCGCGCTCGCGTCGAGCTTCCTTTCAGCGGAAATGTCTAAGCAGCGGGGACGCCGTAATAGGAATCGATGCCGCGGACTGCGGCGTCGTCACCCCAGTTCCACTCGCTCCGTTCACCGTATTTCGGCGCGCCTTCCAGCTCCTTGGTGGTGATGCCGGTGATATAGCCGCCGAGCTCCGTGTCGTATTTCAGCGACTGCCACGGCAGCGGGTAATGGTCGTTGCCGAGGCCCAGAAATCCGCCGAAGCCGAGCACGGCGTAGGACACCCTGCCGCTGATCTTGTCGATCATCACGCGTTCGATCGAGCCGATTTTGTTGCGGTCGGCGCCGTAGACCGATGTTCCCTCGACCTTATCGCTACCGATCAACCGACCCATTTCGTCTCGGTCCAGTTCACCCTGATTCAACATCTCAATTCTCCACTCAGCCAGTGTGAGACAACCCGAAGAGGTGCGCGATCGTTCCGGCATGTTCCTTCAGACTTGAGGAACATCGCCGGAAACGGGCGGTTCTCTCAACTCAAATCCCGGAAACCAAATGCCGGAAAACGAAGGGCCGCCTCGATGTCCCAGACCGTCTCCGACTTCATCGTTCAACGTCTGCATCAATGGGGCGTGCGCCACCTCTTTGGCTATCCCGGCGACGGCATCAACGGCGTATTCGGCGCCCTTCAGCGCGCTGAGGGCAAGATCGGTTTCGTCCAGACGCGGCATGAGGAGATGGCCGCCTTCATGGCCACCGCCTATGCAAAGTTCTCCGGCCAGCTCGGGGTGTGTATCGCAACTTCGGGTCCCGGCGCCTCGCACCTGATCACCGGGCTCTACGATGCCCTGCTCGATCACCAGCCCGTGCTCGCGATCGTCGGCCAGCAGGCACGCAATGCGCTGGGCGGACATTATCAGCAGGAACTCGACCTCGTCTCGATGTTCAAGGATGTGGCTGGCGCGTATGTCATGCAGGCCTCCTCGCCAGCGCAAATCCGGCATCTGATCGATCGGTCGATCCGGATCGCGCTGGCCCGGCGGACGCCCACGGTGATCATCCTGCCCAACGATATCCAGGAGGAGACCTACGAGGATCCGCCGCGCGCTCACGGCACCCTGCACTCCGGCATCGGCTATAGCGCGCCAAGCATCAAGCCTCGTGACGTTGACCTTGACCGCGCCGCCGAGGTGCTCAATTCCGGCAAGAAGGTCGCGATGCTCATCGGCGCCGGCGCGCTCCACGCCACCGAGGAGGTGATCGCGGTCGCCGACCGCTTGTCCGCCGGCTGCGCCAAGGCGCTGCTCGGCAAGGCAGCTCTCCCCGACGATCTGCCGTGGGTCACCGGCTCGATCGGCCTGCTCGGCACCGAACCCAGCTATAACATGATGATGGAATGCGACACGCTGCTGATGGTCGGCTCCGGGTTTCCGTATTCCGAGTTCCTGCCGAAGGAAGGCGCGGCGCGCGGCGTGCAGATCGACATCGACGCCAGCATGATGTCGATCCGTTTTCCCATGGAGGTCGGCCTCGTCGGCGATGCCGCCGAGACGCTGCGCGCCTTGCTGCCGCGACTGAAACCGAAGAGCGACGGCACGTGGCGCCAGGGGATCCAGGAGGACATCGCAAAATGGTGGAAGACGCTGGATGATCGTGCACATCAGCCTGCGGCACCGGTCAATCCGCAGCTCGTCGCCTGGGAGCTGTCTCCGCGCCTGCCCGACGGCGCCATCGTCACCAGCGATTCCGGCTCCTGCGCCAACTGGTTCGCGCGCGACCTGAAGATGCGCCGCGGCATGACGGCCTCGCTCTCAGGCGGCCTCGCCTCAATGGGTGCCGCAGTGCCCTATGCGCTCGCCGCGAAATACGCCCATTCCGACCGCTCGGTGATTGCCCTCGTCGGCGACGGCGCGATGCAGATGAACAACATGGCCGAACTGATCACCGCAGCGAAGTATTGGCGCGACTGGAAGGATCCGCGCTTCATCGTCTGCGTCTTCAACAACGAAGATCTCAACCAGGTGACCTGGGAGCAGCGTATCATCAACGGCGATCCGAAGTTCGAGGCATCGCAGCGCATCCCAAACGTGTCCTATTCGCGGTTTGCCGAGCTGATCGGCCTCTCCGGCATCTATGTCGACAGCCCGCAGATGCTGGGCTCGGCGTGGGAGCAGGCGCTGGCGAGCCGGATGCCGGTGGTGCTGGAGGTGAAGACCGACCCCGAAGTGCCGCCTTTGCCGCCGCACATCACCCTGCAGCAGGCCAAGAACTTCGCGCTTGCGCTGATGAAGGGCGATCCCAACGAGAGCGGAGTGATCAAGGGGGCGGCGCGGCAGGTGCTGGAAAAGATCCTGCCTGGAAGTGAATGAGGTGAAGCATGAGCGATTTCCGCGATATCCAGCACGGCGTCAACGATCCCGTCGATGGCCTCGACGTGAAGCGGCAGATCAACGACAACCGGACGCCGCACGAGCGGGCACAACGCCATGCAGACGTGCGCGCCGAGGCCACCGCGACGCCGACCGAGCCGTTTCTGCCCGAACGGCTTCGCCGCAAGCCGACCGATCCGATCAACCCGCGGAGCGGGCGGAGACCGACGGATTAGCCATTAGGAACTCCGGCCCCTGCAGCGTGTTGGTGGCCGCAACGTCGCGCGCGGCGAGAGGCCGCGCGCCCATTCGAAGGGATCGGACCATGAAACGAATGATTATCGCAGCTGCCTGCGTGCTTCTCGCAGGTCCCGCGCTCGCCCAGTCGCTCGGCGAGAAAACCGGCGTCAACTCGGCGCTCGGCGTCGCGCCTGCCACCGCCGACTTCGTCAAGGAAGCCGCCATCAGCGACATGTTCGAAATCGAGTCGAGCAAGCTCGCCCAGCAGAAAGGCAACGCGCAGGAGAAGACTTTTGCGCAACAGATGGTGACCGACCACACCAAGACCAGCAGCGAACTCAAGGGCCTCGTCAGCGGCGGCAAGGTGAAGGCGACCCTGCCGACAGCGCTCGACAGTTCGCACCAGAGCAAGCTCGACAAGCTCAAGAGTGCGAATGGGAAGGACTTCAGTTCGGATTACAATTCGTACCAGGTCAGTGCCCATGAGGACGCGGTCTCGCTGTTCGAGCGTTACGCCAAGGGCGGCGACAATTCCGACCTGAAGGATTGGGCCGGCAAGACGCTGCCGGCGCTCAAGCACCATCTCGACATGGCCAAGGAGCTCGGCAAGGCGCCGAGCGTCGGCCAATCGTCCAAGTAATGGTTGCCGAGGACGCCGGCCTGCAGTCGGCGTCCTCTCGTTTTGCAACGATGCCTGTCTCCGCGCATTGAGATCGCGAGATCGCGGAGAGAGCCTCATGACACATCAAGACAAGACTTCATTATCCCGCCGGCACGTCGTCCAAGCGGCGAGCGCAACGCTCGCTGCTGCTTCGCTGGCCTCTTCGACAGCGAAAGGAGACACATCCATGGCCGAGCAGAAACTCGTCGATCCCGTCAGTCGTTTTCCAAAGCCGCCGTTCAAAAAACAGTCGCAGCCCTGGCCTGGCCTTGCCGGCAAGATGGAGCCGCCACCGGATCACGGCGAGAGCAGCTACAAGGGCTCTGGCCGACTCGCGGGCCGCAAGGCGCTGATCACCGGCGGCGATTCCGGTATGGGCCGCGCCGCTGCGATAGCCTATGCACGCGAAGGCGCCGACGTCGCCATCAACTATCTCCCGGCCGAAGAGCCGGATGCGCAGGACGTCATCGCGCTGATCAAGAAGGAAGGGCGCACCGGGCTCGCGATTCCCGGCGACCTCAAGGATGAGGCTTTCTGCAAGCAGCTGGTGGAGCAGGCCGTCCAAGGTCTCGGCGGACTCGACATCGTCGTCTGCAACGCGGCGCGGCAGCAGACACGTGCGTCCATACTCGACGTCTCCTCGGAAGACTTCGATGCGACCATGAAGACCAACATCTATGCGCCGTTCTGGATCATCAGGGCGGCGCTTCCGCATTTGAAGCCCGGGTCGTGCATCATCGGCACGACGTCGGAGCAGGCTTACGATCCCTCGCCCGATCTCTACGACTACGCGCAGACCAAGGCAGCGACGATGAACTACGTCAAATCGCTGGCGAAGCAGTTGGGCCCGAAGGGTATCCGCGTCAACGGCGTCGCACCGGGACCGATCTGGACGCCGCTCCAGGTCTCCGGCGGCGCCACCATGGAGAAGCTCGAAAAATTCGGCGGCATGACGCCGCTCGGCCGTCCCGGCCAGCCCGCTGAACTGGCCTCCATCTACGTGCAGCTTGCCGCGGCCGACGCGAGCTATGCGACCGGTCAGGTGTATGGGTCCGCTGGTGGATCGGGACAGCCATAGCCGGCGCTGCAGGCTGATGTCACGCGGCAGAGCCCAGGAACCTTCTTTGTCTCCGGGCTTTACAAAACTGTCACAAAGGACATTACGCTTGCAGACAGATGGCATTGGTAGAGGTCAAACCCAGCCGGATCGATACCGCGATCGCGGATACGATTGCTGATCACACCAATTCAGGCGTCGAGCACACGGCGCAGACATTGACCTGGGCCGCCGACGAGCACGTGCTGCTCGCGCTGGCCGCAATAGGGTGGCTCTACACTCACATTCGGCAGCCGCAACAGCGGCCAGTGGCAAATCACATCTTGGCCGTGTCGCTGGCAACGGCCGTCCTGCCGCATCTCCTGAAATCCGTGTTCGATCAGACCAGGCCAGACCGGCTGACCATACGCGGGCACGGGCATGGAGTACCCGTCTCAGGACGGGCGCGCGACGCCTTCCCCTCCGGTCACGCGGTCCATATGGGCGCCCTTGCCTCGGCGGCGGGCTTGCTGCCCAAGACGCCGCGCCGATTGCTGCGCACAGCCGCGATCGCGCTGTCGCTGACACGGATCGCGGTGCTCGCGCACTGGGCAAGCGACGTGGTCGCAGGCTTTGCGCTTGGCGCGGTCGTCGAGAGACTCTTGCGGCCATGGACACTGACACAATCGTTTCGCAAGCAGATCAATTGGCGGAAACGGCCGTGACCGAATATGTCCTGCGCTTCATCGCCGGTGGCATCATCGTCTCCGCTTTTGCGATCTTGGGCGACATGCTCAAACCCAAAAGCTTTGCGGGGTTGCTCGGCGCAGCACCGTCGGTCGCACTGGCGACGCTCGGCATCGCCGTCGTCCAGCACGGCCCGCAATATGCCGCGGCCGAAAGCTGGACGATGATCTATGGCGCGGTCGCGCTCGGCTGCTACAGCGTCGTGGTCTGCCATCTGCTGATCAGATATCGTCTGTCCGCGCTGCCCGCGACCGTCCTCGCTGTCATCGTCTGGCTTGCGGTCGCCTTCGGACTGCTCGCCGGCTTCGGAGGTGCGGCCTGATGCCGGTCAAGCTGTCGCTCTCCGCGCTCAAGCAGACACGCTGGTACGAATACGGCATTCGTTTCCTGCTCGGTGGCCTGGCGACCGTGCTCACGGGGGTTCTGGGAGCGCGCTTCGGTGTGTCCGTCGGCGGACTTTTTCTTGCGCTTCCCGCCATCTTCTGCGCGAGCGCCACGCTGGTCGAAAGCCATGAACGCCGCACCAAGGAGAAGGCCGGCCTCAGCGGCACGCGCCGCGGGCAAGAGGCCGCCGGGCTCGACGCAGCTGGTGCCGCCTGGGGAAGCATCGGTCTCCTGGCATTCGCCGCCGTCTTTCATTTCACCGTGGCTGCAAGCGTTCCGGGCGCTTTCGCTGCCGCGTTGATAGTCTGGGCCTTCGTTTCGGTCTTGGCCTGGTGGCTCAGGCGCAAGCTGCGCATCGTCTCCCGCAAACCGCACCGATCAGCGCATTCACTATCGGCCAAGGGCTCTCCCCTTGCGAAGCGCTAGCCCGCTTTGGCATGCGTTGCCGGCTGCAGTCTCGGCGGTTGAAGGCCCGGGCTGTTGGCCCAGCGCTCGACCTGCTCGATGACCTTCTGGTGGCTTGGGCGCACCGGCTTGGGTGCGTCGCACACTTCGAGATGTATGCGGGGCAATCTGACTTCGTTCGTCATGATGTCTCTCCCATTTGCCGGGAGCATACACCTGCCCAAGAACATTTGCACCACATAACATATTGAAATTGCTGTTCTTTTTTACTCACTTGGCACCGTAGCCGCATCTTGTGGAACCGCGGCCGAATGAGTTCGTTGAGTAAACTACTCAACTTGCTAATTTTGGATGATTGGTCATGAACGACCTTCGCGCCGAGCGGCTCCAGGTCATGCTGTCACCGGAAGAACTGGCCGCGGTGGACGACTTCCGGTTCAAACATCGCATGCCGACGCGAGCCGCGGCCGTCCGCGAGCTCCTCAAGCTCGGACTGGCCACCGCCGCTGTCGATGCAGGGCCTAATGTCAAATCGAGTAGGTTCGGGGTTTTCGGGCGCGGCCCGGACGGCCATACGCAACCACATCCGCAGAGCGAGGCCGAGGATTAGTCCAGCCTGATGCTCAAGAAAACGGCCCCGGCACGGGTGCCAGGGCCGTCCTTGGAGATTGCTTCCGGATCACCGGGGGCATGACAACCGGAAGCAATCCCTCGACTCTTTGCGTGCAAATTCGTTCCTGATGAATTAGCCGCTCGGCGCGTCGCCGGAATCATCCGGCGCCATGCCGGAGCCGGGCGTCTTGCTGTTGTCATTCAGCTTGGGATCGCGCGTGGCCTCACGAGAGGGCGAGCCCGTTGGCTCCGACTTGTGCACGGTCTGCGCACGCTGCTTGTCCCGCGGCTGCTGTTCACCGCGTTGATCTCTGATGATGCCTTGGTCGGAATGGGCCATGGTAGCTCTCGCCTCTTTGCTGTCTCGAAGCGCTTACGCGCCGGAGCGTCGAAGGTTCCGATCCGCGAGATCAGACTGCTAACTGTGCGCTGAGTGCACCGGGGCCGATGCATTTTCATGGTGCACCTGCCGCACCGTCGTCACGGTGGCGAACGCGACCGACACGCCAAAGGCGAGGATGAGCGAAAGAAGAGCCAGACGTGGAGCCATTGCAAAAACCTCCTGGAATAGGAAATCAACGCGATCGACTGTTGCGAATGATCCTGCTTGCCGTCCGTGAGCAGTCTCACACGCAGATCCACGAAACGAGAGCGTTACGCATCCTGCTTTTGAAGGACGCGGGCTGGAACTGGCGGCACCTCGCCGTCGAGCCAATCCTGCTCGTCGGCGAGTGCCGTCCACGCATTCGCCATGCGCAGAAAACGATTGTGTGACGGCTGTCCTTCGGCGCGCTCGGCGAGCTGGAGGCAGTTGTCGGCGTTATCCCTGAAGATCTCGGACTGTTTCATCGACATGAATTGGGGACGGAACAATCGCGTCGCAACCGCCCTTACCGGATCGTAACATCTGCGGAACTTTCGACTGCCGTCCGCCATTGGATATCCATGCGGATTCTCCTCGCGATGGTTTTGGCGTTCATCAGCACGGCAGCGCTTGCCGACAGCGCCGGGGAGCGTAGGCCGGCCGGCCGCACGCCGACCGCAACCGAGACCATCAGCGATCTCTACACTTTCAGCCGCTTCCAGCAAGGTCTGCTGGAGAGTACCGATTTGAAGGGCAATGCCGAGGTCAAGAACCTCGCCGCCCTGCGCGCCGAAGAAGCGGCCCGGCGCGACAAGGCCCTGAAGCCAATTCAGGAGGCGATCGGCACCGAACCGCGCGTCGCCAAGACGACCCCGGCGAGCGCAAGCCTGGTCGAGCCCGAAACTTCGGACGGACCGACTTTCGTCAGAAGCTTTTATGCCGCGCAGATTCCCGAGTACGAATCTGTCATCGACTTGCTCGAACGCTATCTCAAGGCCCCCGACAATGCCGCGCTTGCAGCGTTCGCGCGCGAGCAGCTCCCGATGTTGCGCTCGCAGGTCAAGGACGCCGAGCGCACCATGGCGGACAAGTAGGGCTGCCAAGCACCCTTACTTTTGCCGGCTCTCCGGCTGCGCGCTGCGGTTGCCCTCCAGCATCTTGTCGCGGCCGGCATCCCCATTGTCATCCTTGCCGCCCGAACTCGATGTGCCGCTACCGCTGGGATTAGACCGGGTGGACGTACCCGTGGTTGGTGTGTCCGCGCGTGGGGTGGCAGAGCTGGCAGCGGGATCGCCGGTGACGGCCCCGCGGCCGCTGGGGGCCCCGCTCTGCGCCAATGCCGATCCGGCCAACAACATCACGGTCCCGATGACGGCAAATCCTGCTTTCATGTGCGCTCTCCCTGCATCTGCGGGCTAACGGCACGCCCGGCGCTCCGTTCCGGGAGGCAGACGACCAAGTCGCTGAAGACAAACCGATCTGCCGGCCCGCAAAGACTGGAACCGGATGGAACCATTCCGGGGGATCGCACTTATGTTAATCGGGCTGAGCAAAGCAGGTTCCACTTCCGGGCGCCGTGACGTTGGCGCTTGATTTCGAATTTTGCTGACGCTCTATTTTGATAAACCGCGTCTCGCCTGGGAATCGGCCGACGCCTGCGGGGGACAAATTATGAGCGACCTCGATCCCGGATCTGCATCACGTTCCGGTCGTCGCGTTCCAAAGCCAAAAACCAACGGCATGTCGGAGCCCGATTCCCGGGCAGAATTGCTGCTCGCCCTGCAGGCCATGCGCAACGGCGATTTCTCCGTGCGCATGAGCGGCGACTATCTCGGCATCGACGGCAAGCTCGCCGATACTTTCAACGACATCATCGCCGCCAATCAGCGCATGGCGCAGCAGCTCGAGCTGGTCGGCCAGGTCGTGGGCCGCGAGGGAAAGACGCGCCAGCGCGTGAAGTTCGGGCTGGCCTCCGGCTCCTGGGCCGACATGGAAGGCTCCGTCAACACGTTGATCGACGATTTGCTGTGGCCGACGCGCGAGGTGACGCGCGCGGTCGCGGCCGTGGCGCAGGGCGACCTGCTCCAGACCGTCAAGCTCGACGTCGATGGACGTCCGCTGCGCGGCGAATTCCTGCAGTCGGCGACTATCGTCAACACCATGATCAAGCAGCTCGGCGTGTTTACCTCCGAGGTGACGCGCGTGGCGCGCGAGGTCGGCACCGAGGGCAAGCTCGGCGGCCAGGCCCAGGTGCCTGAGGTGACCGGCGTCTGGAAGGATCTGACCGAGAGCGTCAACTCGATGGCGAACAACCTGACCAACCAGGTTCGCAACATCGCCGAGGTGACGATCGCGGTTGCGAACGGCGACCTCTCGAAGAAGATCACGGTCGACGTCCGCGGCGAGATCCTTCAGCTCAAGGAAGCCATCAACACGATGGTGGACCAGCTCCGCTCCTTTGCCTCGGAAGTGACGCGAGTCGCGCGCGAAGTCGGCACCGACGGCAAACTTGGCGGCCAGGCCATCGTGCCAGGCGTTGCCGGCACCTGGAAGGATCTCACCGATAGCGTCAACGCGATGTGCGGCAACCTCACCGCACAGGTGCGCAACATCGCCAACGTCACCACCGCCGTGGCGCGCGGCGACCTGTCGCGCAAGATCACGGTGGACGTGCGTGGCGAGATCCTGGAGCTGAAGGACACCATCAACACCATGGTGGACCAGCTCAACTCGTTCGCCTCGGAAGTGACGCGCGTCGCGCGCGAGGTCGGCACCGAAGGCAAGCTCGGCGGCCAGGCCCAGGTGCCGGGCGTCGCCGGTACCTGGAAGGACCTCACCGACAACGTCAACTTCATGGCGTCGAACCTCACCGCGCAGGTCCGCAACATCGCCGACGTTGCCACCGCCATCGCGAGCGGCGACCTCTCCAAGAAGATCACGGTGAACGTCTCCGGCGAAATCCTTCAATTGAAGGAAACGCTCAACACGATGGTCGACCAGCTCAACGCCTTCGCCGGCGAAGTCACGCGCGTCGCGCGCGAGGTCGGCACCGAGGGCCGGCTCGGCGGTCAGGCCAACGTGCTCGGCGTCGCCGGCACCTGGAAGGACTTGACCGAGAGCGTCAACTCGATGGCCTCGAACCTCACCGCGCAGGTCCGTAACATCGCCGAGGTGACGACCGCGGTCGCCGGCGGCGATTTGTCGAAAAAGATCACCGTCGATGTCCGCGGCGAAATCCTGGAGCTGAAAGACACCATCAACACCATGGTGGACCAGCTCAACGCCTTTGCCGGCGAAGTCACGCGCGTCGCGCGCGAGGTCGGCACCGAAGGCAAGCTCGGCGGCCAGGCCCAGGTGCGCGGCGTCGCCGGCACCTGGAAGGATCTCACCGACAGCGTCAACTCGATGGCCTCGAACCTGACCGGCCAGGTCCGCAACATCGCCGAAGTCGCGACCGCGGTGGCCAAGGGGGATTTGTCGAAGAAGATCACGGTCAACGTGTCAGGCGAAATCCTTCAGCTGAAGGAAACGCTCAACACCATGGTGGACCAGCTCAACGCCTTCGCCGGCGAAGTCACGCGCGTTGCGCGCGAAGTCGGCACCGAAGGCAAGCTCGGCGGCCAGGCCGAAGTGCCCGGCGTCGCCGGCACCTGGAAGGACCTCACCGACAGCGTCAACTCGATGGCGGGCAACCTCACCGCGCAGGTCCGCAACATCGCCGAAGTCGCGACCGCGATCGCCGGCGGCGACTTGTCGCGCAAGATCACCGTGGACGTGCGCGGCGAGATCCTTCAGCTCAAGGACACGCTGAACACGATGGTCGACCAGCTCAACCGCTTCGCGGGCGAGGTGACGCGCGTCGCGCGCGAGGTCGGCACCGAAGGTCGGCTCGGCGGCCAGGCCAACGTGCCCGGCGTGGCCGGCACCTGGAAGGACCTCACCGACAGCGTCAACTCGATGGCGGGCAACCTCACCGCCCAGGTCCGCAACATCGCCGAAGTGACCACGGCCGTGGCGCGCGGCGACCTCTCGCGCAAGATCACCGTCGACGTCCGCGGTGAAATCCTCGAGCTGAAGAATACCATCAACACCATGGTGGACCAGCTCAACGGCTTCGCCGGTGAAGTCACGCGCGTCGCGCGCGAGGTCGGCACCGAAGGCAAGCTCGGCGGCCAGGCCGAGGTGCCCGGCGTTGCCGGCACCTGGAAGGATCTCACCGACAACGTCAACTTCATGGCCTCGAACCTGACGGCGCAGGTCCGCAACATTGCCGAGGTCGCGACCGCAATCGCCGGCGGCGACCTGTCGAAGAAGATCACGGTGGACGTGCGCGGCGAAATTCTGCTGCTCAAGGACACCTTGAACACCATGGTCGAGCAGCTCCGTTCCTTCGCCGCGGAAGTGACGCGCGTCGCACGCGAGGTCGGCACCGAGGGCCGGCTCGGCGGCCAGGCTGTCGTGCCCGGCGTCGGCGGCACCTGGAAGGACCTCACCGACAACGTCAATTTGCTGGCCGCGAACCTCACCACCCAGGTCCGCAACATCGCCGAAGTCACCACCGCCGTCGCGCGCGGCGACCTGTCGCGCAAGATCACCGTCGACGTGAAGGGCGAAATCCTCGAGCTCAAGAACACCATCAACACCATGGTGGACCAGCTCAATGCGTTCGCCGGCGAAGTCACGCGCGTTGCCCGCGAGGTCGGCACCGAAGGCGAACTCGGCGGCCAGGCCCAGGTGCCCGGCGTCGCCGGCACCTGGAAAGATCTCACCGACACCGTCAACTTCATGGCGGCGAACCTGACCGAGCAGGTCCGCGGCATCGTCAAGGTGGTGACCGCGGTCGCCAACGGCGACCTCAAGCAGAACCTCACCGTGAAATCGAAGGGCGAGGTCGCGGCGCTCGCCGACACCATCAACAACATGACCGAGACGCTCGCGACCTTCGCCGACCAGGTGACGTCGGTGGCGCGCGAGGTCGGCGTCGAGGGCAGGCTCGGTGGTCAGGCCGACGTGCCCGGCGCCGCGGGCACCTGGAAGGATCTCACCGGCAACGTCAATTTGCTGGCGGCCAACCTCACCTCGCAGGTGCGTGCGATCGCGGAAGTGGCGACCGCCGTGACCAAGGGCGACCTGACGCGGTCGATCCAGGTCGACGCCCGCGGCGAGGTCGCGGAGCTGAAAGACAACATCAACACGATGATCACGAACCTCCGTCTCACGACGGACGTGAACACCGAACAGGACTGGCTGAAGACCAATCTGGCGAAATTCACCAACATGCTTCAGGGCCAGCGGGACCTCACCACCGTCGGTCGCCTGCTGTTGACCGAATTGTCGCCGCTGGTGAACGCGCATACCGGCGTGATCTATCAGGTCGAGAACGAAGACAGTCCGCGGCTCCTGCTGCTTGCCTCCTATGCCGGCGACGGCGTCTATCCGTATCCGCGCGTGCTGCCATTCGGCGATGGCCTGATCGGCCAATGCGCGCTCGACCGGCGCCCGCGCGTGATTGCGGACATTCCGCCCGACGTGGTGCCGATCAATTCGGCGCTGCTTCGCGTCGCGCCGAAGAACCTCGTGGTGCTGCCGGTGCTGTTCGAAGGCCAGGTCAAGGCGGTCATCGAGCTCGCCTCGCTCACCTCCTTCACGACCTCGCAGATGACCTTCCTGGAGCAGCTCACGGACTCGATCGGCATCGTGCTCAACTCGATCGAGGCGACGATGCAGACCGAGGGCCTGCTCAAGCAGTCGCAGCAGCTCGCCGGCGAGCTCCAGACCCAGCAGCGCGAATTGCAGCAGACCAACGACCAGCTCGAACAGAAGGCGCAGCAGCTCGCCGAGCGCAACGTCGAAGTCGAGCGCAAGAACCAGGAGATCGAGCAGGCCCGTCGCGCACTGGAGGAAAAGGCGACCGAGCTCGCGCTGACCTCGAAGTACAAGTCCGAATTCCTGGCCAATATGAGCCACGAGCTGCGCACGCCGCTGAACTCCATCCTGATCCTCGGCCAGCAGCTCACCGACAATCCGGACGGCAATCTTACCGGCAAGCAGGTCGAATTCGCCCGCACCATCCACGGCGCCGGCACCGACCTGCTCAATCTCATCAGCGACATTCTCGATCTCTCCAAGATCGAGTCCGGCACGGTGACGGTCGACGCCGAGGAAATCCTGACCGCGAACCTGCTCGAGACGGTCGGGCGGCCGTTCCGTCACGAGGCGGAGAACCGCAATTTGTCGTTCAAGATCGACGTCGATCCGAATCTCGCGCGTAGCCTCGTCACCGATTCCAAGCGCCTGCAGCAGGTTTTGAAGAACCTGCTCTCCAACGCCTTCAAGTTCACCGCCGAAGGCGAGGTGCGCCTGAAGGTCGCCGCCGCGGTCGGCGGCTGGGGCACGGATCATCCCGTGCTGAACTCGGCGCCGGCGGTGATCGCATTCGAAGTGTCCGACACGGGCATCGGCATTCCCCTGGAGAAGCAGAAACTGATCTTCGAGGCCTTCCAGCAAGCCGATGCCGGCACCAGCCGCAAATATGGCGGCACCGGCCTCGGCCTTGCGATCAGCCGCGAGCTCGCAAGCCTGCTCGGCGGCGAGATCCACCTGCGCAGCTTGCCGGGCAAGGGCTCGTGCTTCACACTTTACCTGCCGCTGAAATATTCCGGCCCGACGCTCGCGCCCCGCGCCACGCCCCAACAGAGCCAGCCGCCGGCGCTGCAGCCCGCGACAGCCGAACCGCAGCGCGTGATCGAGCAGCTTCCCGACGACCGGCTCAACCTCGAACCCGGCGACAGCATCCTCCTGATCGTCGAGGACGACCCGCACTACGCGCGCGTGCTGGTCGACCTCGCGCGCGACAAGGGATTCAAGGTGTTGGTCGCCGCCCGCGGCGCGGAGGCGCTGGAGCTTGCAAAGCAGTACCAGCCGAGGGCCGTCTCGCTCGACGTATTCCTGCCTGATATGCTCGGCTGGACCGTGCTGAGCCAGCTCAAGCACAATCCGCTGACCCGCCACATCCCCGTTCAGATCATCACGCTCGACGAGGACCGCCAGCATGCGCTGGCGCGCGGCGCCTTCTCCTTCGTCAACAAGCCGACGACGACCGAGGGTGTCTCGGCCGCGCTGACGCAGATCAAGGAATATGCGCGGCCGCGGCGCAAGCGGCTGCTGATCGTCGAGGACAACGAGGCCGAGCAGCTCTCGATCCGCGAGCTCCTGCATCACGACGACATCGAGATCGTGACGACCGGAACCGGTGCCGACGCGCTCTCGATGCTGCGTGAGAACCCCTGTGATTGCGTCGTGCTCGACCTGCGCCTACCCGACATGACCGGCTTCGAGGTGCTGGACCAGATCCGGAACGATGACGCGCTATCGAATGTTCCGGTCGTCGTCTTCACCGGCCGCGAGCTGTCGGCCGAGGAAGATGCGGAACTCCACACCATGGCGCGGAGCATCGTGGTCAAGGGCGTGGAATCGCCGGAGCGACTGCTCGACGAGACCGCGCTGTTCCTGCACCGCGTGATCACGGAATTGCCGGTCGAGAAACAGCGCATGCTCGAGAAGCTGAACAGTTCCGACGAGGACCTGATCGGCAAGACCGCACTGCTCGTCGACGACGACGCCCGCAATATCTTCGCGCTGTCAAGCGTGCTGGAGCGGCGCGGCATGAAGGTGCTGACGGCCACGACCGGCAACGAGGCGGTGACCCTGGTCGAATCCAACCCGGAGATCGCCATCGTGCTGATGGACATCATGATGCCGCAGATGGATGGGTATCAGACGATCGGCGTCATTCGTGAAAATCCGACCTTCGCCCGTCTCCCGATCATCGCGTTGACGGCCAAGGCCATGAAGGGCGACCGCGAGAAATGTCTCGAGGCCGGCGCGTCCGACTATCTCGCCAAACCCGTCAACACCGATCAATTGCTGCTTGCAATCCGCATGTGGCTGCACCGCTGAGTTGGATGCCCGTATGGACCACGAAAAGGTCAACATCCTCCTCGTCGACGACCAGCCGGCCAAGCTGCTCGCCTATGAGGTGATCCTGAAGGATCTCGGCCAGAATCTCGTGATCGCCTCGTCCGGTCGCGAGGCCCTGGAGGTGCTGCTCAAGACCGAGATCGCGGTGATCCTGGTCGACGTCTGCATGCCCGAGCTCGACGGCTTCGAGCTCGCCGCGATGATCCGCGAGCACCCGCGCTTCCAGAAGACCGCGATGATCTTCATCTCGGCCATTCAAGTCAGCGACATCGACCGCCTGCGCGGCTACGAGATGGGCGCCGTCGACTACGTCCCCGTGCCGGTCGTGCCGGAGGTGCTGCGCGCCAAGGTCAAGGTGTTTGCAGAGCTCTATCGCAAGACGCGCGAACTCGAACGACTGAACCAGGATCTCGAGGACCGCGTGCGCGCACGCACCGCCGAGCTGGAGAATTCAACTGCAAAGCTGCGCGAGAGCGAAGAGCGGCGCAGCATGGCAATCGCCGCCGGCAAGATGGGCTCCTGGGATTGGGACTGGATCACCGGCGACTGGATGTGGGACGAGGGACAATACCGCATCTTTGGTGTTGGCCCGGAGAGCTTCGAGGTGAATCCGGCCAACGTTCAGGCGCTGTTGCATCCGGATGACGTCGATCAATTGCGCAAGGCGATTGCCGAATTCAACAAGGGCACACGCTCCTATGAAACGGAGTTCCGCATCGTGCGGCCCGACGGCGATGTGCGCTGGTGTGTCGGCACGGCCGCCGCCACGGTTGACGATAGCGGTCGGGTCATGCGCGTCAGCGGCGTGACGGTGGACATCACCGAACGCAAGCGCGCCGAGGAACGGCAGACTCTCCTGGCGCGGGAAGTCGATCATCGCGCCAAGAATGCGCTGGCGCTGGCGCAATCGATCGTGCGCCTCACCCGCGCCGACGAGGTCAAAGCCTATGTCAGCGCCGTCGAAGGACGCATCAATGCACTGGCGCGCGTGCATACGATCCTGTCGCTATCGAGCTGGCAGGGCGCCGAACTCTCGAAGCTGATCGACGAGGAGCTTGCGCCCTATTCCCTCGGGGGCCAGATCAAATTGGCGGGCTCCGAAGTTCAGTTGCTGCCGGCAACCGCCCAGACGCTGGCGCTGGCGCTGCATGAGCTTTTCACCAACTCGGCGAAGTATGGCGCGCTCTCGACGCGGACGGGACGGCTCGCGATCGGCTGGCAGGTCGCGGACGAGCTGCTCACGCTGACCTGGGAGGAATCCGGCGGCCCGCTTGTCATGACGCCGAAATCCCGCGGCTTTGGTACGCGGAGCCTGCTTGCGAGCGTCGAGTCCCAGCTTGGCGGGCAGGCGCGATTCGATTGGCGGGCCGAGGGTCTGTTGTGCCGGCTCGAGGTACCGTTGGTCCGCAAGACTGCCGCGACCACCGCGCCCGGCAACTTCGAAGCCGCCAGCTCTGCCGAATTGCAGCGCGCGTCCGGTTAGCCGGAGGCCGCACTCTTCCTGCGCTGCGTCGTTTGCGGTTCGCGCGCGACCTGTCCTTCGAGCCATGCTTCCGTTTGGGCGAGATCGCGCAGCGCCTTGGCATAGCGGCACGCCGCGCTTCGCTCCGCGCCGCGGGGCAGCTTCCGCGCCTTGCGGAGGATGTCCGCAGCGGCGTTACGATAAGCCAGAGAGCGATAGAGAAAGACCACCTTACCCATATCGAATGTTCCCGTGTTGCGCGGTCATTCTTGCAGGCCCGGCATGAACGTCGGATGAAGCGGACTATGACAATTCCTTCATGCAGGTGGAACCGGCGAGTGACGCAGGCGTTGCATGCCAGATTGGGATAGAGTTCCATGCGCGCGAAGAAGTCGTCGGACCTGATCTCTCCCAGCGGGCTCATCAAGCTGATGACGCACGCCATGATGGGCGCAGCCCTCGGGCTCGCTTTCAGCCTCTTGCTCGTGCTGTCCAATCCCGGCGTCGCCAATTTGCTGAGTCATGGCGGAAGGCAGGCCGTGGTCGTGTTCGCCCTCACATTGGTGACGACGTTCGCGATCGGCGCGACACTGACCGGCGTCGTATTCATCCTCGCAGAGGACAAGCAAACTTGAACTATGCGGGATTTACCGGAACTTCTTTGTTCGGAACTCCTGCGACGAATGGCAGTTGGCTGCCTGCGTCAATTCAACTCAGGGAGTTCCCGAACATGAAGACTACCAAGCTCGCTCTTGCCGTAATGTTGGCAACCGGCCTGGCCGCCGCACCGTTCGCCGTGCAGGCCAAGTCGCACAAGGCGAAACACGGATCCTCGATGTCGTCGTCGCAGACCACCACGGGCGCCAACACCAAGTCCTCCAAGGGTGCTGACCCCTCCGGTCAGGGCGGCTCAGGCCCCGGCTCCGACCAGGGCGGCACCATGACGAACAACAAGGCCGGCATGAGCAACACCAAGTAAATCCCCGCCGAGATGTCAGACAAAAGCCCCGCGGCCGCGCGGGGCTTTTCCCTCCGGGAGCCGCTGACTTCACGCGGCGCTGCGTTGAAGGTGCCGACCTTCCTTGATCTCTTCGATGATTTTGGCGCTGAAGGCTTCGAGATCTCCGGGGTTGCGCGAGGTGATGACGCCCTGGTCAACAACCACCTCCGAGTCTTCCCATGCCGCGCCGGCATTGATGACATCGGTCTTGATCGATTTGTATGAGGTCAGCTTGCGGCCCTTGGCGATGCCTGTTTCAATCAGGAGCCAAGGCGCATGGCAGACAGCCGCAACGATCTTCTTCGCGTTGAAGATGTCCTTGACGAAGCTCAGCGCCTTCGGCTCGACCCGCAGGAGGTCCGGATTGATCTGCCCGCCCGGCAGAACGACCGCGTCGTAGTCGCTGCCGGAAACCTGGTCGAGGGTCCTGTCCACCTTCACGGCCCGACCCCAATCCTTTTTGTCCCAGCCCTTGATCTCGCCGGGTGCAAGCGAGACGACGTGGACCGTCGCACCCGCCTGTTTCAAGCGGTCGCGCGGCACTTCCAGTTCCGATTGTTCAAAGCCGTGCGTGGCCAAAATCGCGATCGTCTTACCCTGAAGCTCCATGGAACACTCCGTTGATGAGAGAGGAGCCCGGTCAATCAGTCGAGCCGACTTCCGTTCCGCGCGATTGCGTGCTTCACGCGGATGTGCGGCAGGTTGTGTCAGCCACAGGAACGTTCGCCGAGAAGATCGTTTGAACCGCATTCCATCGAGGTGGCGAATGGCAAACGTTCGGTCATTGCTCTCGCGCTGGGCGGCGCCGCTGCTCGGCGCAATCATGCTCATCTGCGGCATCATCATCGCGATCGGGGGCGCGTGGCTGATCGCCTTGGGTGGCTCGTTCTATTATCTGCCGGCCGGCCTCGGGCTCTTGATCTCGGGCGTTCTATTGCTGGGACGGCACGCCGAAGGCGCCCTGATCTACCTGTCTTGACGTGACGAACTCGCTTAGCTGCGTCGGCCCTCAGTGACTTTAAGGCGCGCTCCGAGATCTGATTTCACCAGATGATCGAGTCGTGCACGCTTGCGCGCGATCAAGAGCTGGGCCGCGGCGTCGTCGAGCCCCTCGCGTTGCAGCTGCCGGATGGCGGAGCCCAGTTCGAGAATCTCGGCGCGCAGCTTCAGAATCCGGTACGCATCCGGGTCTTCCTCCACCGTGCGCTCCCAAAGCTTTCAGCGGCGCGCAACCACGCGCAGAGGACTACCTGATGTCTTCGCGGAACGAAGGCGCATCCTGTCGCGGACATTCGGCAGGACATCGCCGCCACCTGCAGCCTTCCATTCGCCGATCAGCAGATTGATTTTCCGGCGCAGATCCATCTGCGCCAGGGCCTTCTCTGTGCAGTCACGATCGCGCTCGACGAGTTCGCGGACGGACACCTCGATATCGGCCATTTCCAGCCTCAAGGCGCTGATTTTACGTCGAATTTCATTAATTCTGTTGTCCATGGCTTGTTAGAACAAAATAAGAACATATAGTCAAGTCACGATTTCAGAAGGGAGAAGCGACATGCAGGTTCAAGGTAAATACGACGCCAAGACTTTCCTGACCGACAAGACTTCCCTCACCGCCAAGGCTTTCCTCACCGAGCAGATGACGCGGGCGCAGGGCCTCCGGCTGAAACGGCTGAGCGAAGAGGCGTATCAACCCGCGCAATATGCCCGGGATCTGTCCTCCAGCGAGGCAGCGCGGCGCATTCAGGTGCTGGAAGCCGAGATCGAGTTGGCGGATTCGTTCTAGGCTGGGTCGCGTATCCCCGACGTTCGCGCGCGCTTTCGGAACTATGCCTGTCTCGGATGGTTTTCCCCGGCCAAGGGAGAACATGCATGGCACGCAAGGCAAAGAAGCGCCGCTACTCGCGCAGCGCCGGCAGCGATGTCGAAAGCGAGATGAAGCGCTACAAGAAGGGTACCGCCAAAAGCGGACCGGGCGGTCGAGGCGGACGCGTGAAGAGCCGCAAGCAGGCAATCGCGATCGGCCTGTCGAAAGCGCGCAAGAAGGGCAAGAAGGTCCCAAAGAAAGCCGCGAAGCGGAAGACGTCCAAGAAAACGTCAAAGAAGACAGCTCGGAAAACGTCCAAGAAGACTTCGAAGAAGAGCTCGAAGAAAACGTCGAAGCGCAAATCCTCCAAACGGTCGCGCTGACCTCCGTCAGATCATGCTGCCCGGCATGAAGCAGCGGATCGAAACGCCGAACGCGGTCTTCACCGGCCACACCATGGTGCGGCCGGCCCGGTTCGGCTCGGTGATCACGGCTTCGTCCGGTACCTCGACCCACTCGCCGTCGAGCCGCACGCGATAATGTCCATTGTGCGAGTCCCAGTCGGGATCGGCGACGGCAAACCCATCCGCATCCGAGCAGCACGGGCCGAGATGGCTGCGAAGGCCGTCGAACCATGGCTTGAGGGGAGAGTCCGCGTAACGGCCGTCGTCACGCCCGAGAGCGTTTCCACCCCACAGCACGAATGGCGCCACGAGCAGCGCAGTCCTTAGCGAGAGCTTCAATCGATCCATGTCGGCACCGATCAATACGAATTGCCGGCCGGCCCAGCTCAGCGGCGGTAAATTCGAAGTTCCACGCTTGCAATCGTCGGCGGCTTCATTGCCGCCGAGTCCATACGAGATCGGCAATTGTGATGAGCGAACACGGCTTTTTCGGACGAACCGGGTCATCCTCCCTGCCGTTAACGAGAATGTTATCGGCCGGCATTCGGAATCCTGAAGGCGAACAAGAAAGGCGGCCCGGGGGCCGCCTTTTTGGATTTACGCCGATCGACCTTCGACTTATGCGAGCGGCACCGCCACGAACCGGGTCGCCTGCGCGCTTCTGACCTGCAGCAGCACACTGCGCTTGCCGGACGATTTCGCTTGCGCCAGCTCCGAACGGACATCGCCGATGTTGGCGACGGCCTTGCCGCCCACATTGAGGATGACGTCGCCGGTCTGGATGCCGCGCTGTGCGGCCGGACCTTGCGGATCGACTTCAGTGACTACGACGCCCTTCTGGCCGGCGCCCTGCACGTCGCCGGCCGGAGCCAGGCTGAGCCCGAGACGCGGCGGCATGCCGGCATCTGGCTGCGACTTGCTCTCGTCGGCTCTAGCTTGCCGCTCGTTCGGCAACTCGCCGAGCGCCAGTGTCACCGTCTTGCTGTCGCCCTTGTGGACGACATCGAGCTTCACGGACGTGCCCGGCGCCAGGGTGGCGATGGTGCGGGCGAGATCGCGGGAATCCTTGATCGCGGTGCCATTGACCGCGGTGATGACGTCGCCCGCCTCGATGCCCGCCTTCGCCGCCGGGCTGCCGTCCTGCGGATTGTCGACGATCGCGCCGCGCGCCTCCTTGAGGCCGAGGCTGTCGGCGATATCCGACGTCACCGGCTGCACCTGCACGCCGAGCCAGCCGCGTGTGACCGCGCCCTTGTCCTTCAACTGTGCGACGACGAGCTTTGCGGTCGAGGCCGGAATGTCGAAGCCGATGCCGACCGAGCCGCCGGAGGGCGAGAAAATCGCAGTGTTTACACCGATCACGTTGCCGTTCATGTCGAAGGCCGGGCCGCCGGAATTACCCTTGTTGATCGGCGCGTCGATCTGGATGAAGTCGTCATAGGGACCGTTGCCGATGTCGCGGCCGCTGGCCGAGACGATGCCGGCGGTCACGGTGCCGCCGAGGCCGAAGGGATTGCCGACCGCGACGACCCAGTCGCCGATACGCGGCTTCTGCTCGGAGAATTTGACGAACGGAAAGTCCTTCTTGCCTTCGACCTTGATCAGCGCGAGATCGGTCTTCGGATCGGTGCCGACCACTTTCGCGCTGTAGGTCGTGCCGTCGTCCATCGTCACTTGCACCGACTCGGCGTGATCGACGACGTGGTTGTTGGTCACGGCATAGCCGTCGGCGGAGATGAAGAAGCCGGAGCCCTCGCCCGTGATCATCTGGCGGCGCTGGCGCGGCATGCCTTCCATGCCAGGGCCGCGGAAGCCGAATTGCCGTGAGAACTGGTCGAACGGCGTCGCCTCGTCCGAATCCATGCGGTTCTGTTGCAGCATCGCGCTCTTATCGTTGTCCTGGTCGATCCTGACCCGGACCGAGATGACGGCAGGTTTGACCTTGCTGACGAGGTCGCCGAAGCCCGGCGGTGTCGCGGCGCTCTCCGCGGCCTGGGCAGGCGCAATGAAGGAGGTCGCGCTGAACGGCGAAGAGCCGGGGGCAGTCGCCAGCACGGCCAGGCCAAGCGCGGCCACGGTGCCGAGCAGCGCGAGCCGGCGCGGCCTCAAGATCTTGCGGGACGCGGTGGTGTCGGAATTGACGTGATCGTTCATGTCGATATGTCCATGTTGGGTAAGTCGCCCTGTACCCAACATGGTGGTCGCCACCTTACAGCGTCCCGTCCAAGTGATTAAATCTTGGCAAAGTGGCTGGGGCCGGCGAAGGTCAAAAACTCGAGGCTGCACGTTTGATGCAGCTCAACGCGGGCCCTGCGAACCGTGAAAGACTGCGGCCACCGGATGATGTCCATCGGAGGCACGTCATGTACAAAGACATTCTCGTCCATATCCCCACCGAGCGCCCGATGCGCCCGGTGATCGACGGCTCGATCTCGCTCGCAGCGAGCCTCAACGCCCATCTCGATGCAGTCGCGGTTGGTTATGTGGCAACCAGTGCGGCCTACGTGATGGAGGGCGGCGCTGCCGTGGCGGCGGTGTTCGAGATGGAGCGCGAAAGCGCAGTGGAGCGGGCCGAGGCCGCGCTCGCGGTGTTCAAGAGCGAAGCGATGAACGCCGGCATTTCCTACACATGCCACCCGCTCGGGACGATGCCGGGGGATGCGGTCGGCTTGCTCGGCGAGATGGCGCGGCTGCACGATCTCAGCATCGTGCTCCAGCCGGATCCGGCGCAAGGCTCACTCGACAACGATGTGCCCCGCGAGATCCTGTTCCAAGCGGGCGGCCCGGTGCTTTTCCTGCCCTACACCTTCCATGGAGCGTTCAAGGCGAAACGGATCGGCATCTGCTGGGATGGCAGCCGCCTCGCCGCGCGCGCCATGCGCGACGCCGCACCGTTCCTGGCCCGCGCCGAGGAGATCGTGATCATTGCGATCAACGAAACAGATATGGTTCCCGACGAAGTCTCGACGCGCAATCTGGCGAGGCACCTCGGGCGGCGCGGACTGTCGACCCGCACCGTCAACCTGTCGGCCGCGCGCTCTCACATTCAGCCGACCATACTGTCGCTGGCAGCCGATGAGAACCTGGATCTTCTGGTCATGGGCGGCTACGGCCATTCGCGATTGCAGGAGCGGTTCCTCGGCGGCGTCACCCGCGCCATGCTGGAAGCCATGACGGTCCCGACGCTGATGTCGCATTAATCGTGGGACGATCCAGGTCGGGCCGGTCACAAGCTGACGTTCGGGCTGACAACCGCGTCCTTGAGCGGTGCCGGCATCGGCAAGTTCAGGGTATGTTCGAACAAGTTGGACCGTCACGCCGCGGCGGGCCTCTCCCACCCCGTGGCCTCGATGCCGTCCTCGTCGTGTGGCGCATTGCACGCGTCGAAATGCGCCTTGAGTTCGACTTCTGCGAGATATTCGAAATGTTCGGCCTGCCCGAGCAGTTCCCAGCTCTGGAGCGGCCGGTAGGCGGCCTGCTGACGACAGAGGGACGCTAGCGCGCGGTAGCGACGTACGTTATCCATGAGACCCTCCCTCGCATTCACAGAGCTTATTGCCCTTATTTGCGTCAGGGCGATGGCGGTTGTGCAAAAGATTTGCTGCGCCCGCCGCGCGCTCGATTCGCTTTTTAGGCAAACGCGTGTTCAGGCGAAAGTTCCAAATCCTCGCGAACTCAACGCTTCGGAACCTTACCGCAGGCCATGGCTAGGGGTTCTGGGTCATCCTCCGTATGTCTCCGCTCCAAAGTGGCACGCCCTGGCACAACCATTGCGGTGCGGGCTCGCTCCGCCTGTATCCGGTAGTCTACCGGATGAGTGCGGGCTCACCGGGCCGGATCGTCTGCGGCAAACTATGTTGCAGCTTCGGAACCCTGCCGGCTTCCGCAGCGGCGCGGATAGCCGCGATGTTGCCGGCATAATCCGCGCTGCTCTTGCCGCGAAAAACAGCCGAGCCCGCTACAAGCGTATCGGCGCCCGCAGCGGCCGCGGCAGCAGCATTGTCGCGCGTGATGCCGCCGTCAACCTCGAGCCGGATCGGCCGGTCGCCGATCATGCTTCGAATACGCCCGATCTTTTCGAGCTGGGACTCCAGGAAGGACTGGCCGCCAAAACCCGGATTGACCGTCATCACCAGGACGAGGTCGAGACGATCGAGCACATATTCGATCGCGCTTTCGGGAGTGGCGGGACACAGGCTGACACCGGCCTTTTTACCGAGCGCGCGGATGGCCTGGAGCGAGCGATCGAGGTGCGGACCGGCTTCGGCATGCACCGTGATGACATCCGCTCCGGCCTTCGCGAAGGCTTCGAGATAGGGATCAGCCGGCGCGATCATGAGATGCACGTCGAACATTTTCTTCGTCAGTGGCCGGATCGCCTTGATGATGTCCGCGCCATAGCTGATGTTCGGGACGAAATGCCCGTCCATGACGTCGCAGTGAATCCAGTCGGCGCCCGCAGCGTCGATCGCTACAATCTCCTCGCCTAGGCGCGCGAAATCCGCAGCCAGGATCGACGGCGCGATGAGGATTTCTCTCGTCATGGCTTCGTACTCCTCTGCGCGTCCGCCCCGCCGCTGAAGACGCGGCTCGCCAGGACATCCATGGGATCGATCGTTTCGAGGTCGGCGATCTCGAGCATGCGATCGAGATCGGATACGAGGCGATCGGCCTGCCGCAGGCGGATGCGGTCGACGGCGTTGCGGATGGAGCGCGCATTCGAGAAGAACGGTTGGGTCCGGCGCAGCGCGATGTATTTCTCGAAAGCCTCGCGCGCCGCCGCCGAGAGGCGATAGCCCCGTTCCTTCAGCATCAGCTCGGCGATGACGAGCAGCTCGGCTTGCGCATAGTCCGGAAAGTCGATGTGATGTGCGATGCGCGAGCGGAAGCCGGGGTTTGACGCAAAGAAGCTCGTCATCCGCTCGCCATAGCCGGCAAGGATCACGACGAGATCCTCGCGCTGGTTTTCCATCACCTGCAGCAGAATCTCGATCGCCTCCTGGCCGTAGTCGCGCTCGTTGTCGGGACGGTGCAGATAATAGGCCTCGTCGATGAACAGCACGCCGCCCATCGCCTTCTTCAGGATCTCCTTGGTCTTCGGCGCGGTGTGGCCGATATACTGGCCGACGAGATCGTCGCGCGTCACCGAGATCACCTGCCCGCGCCGCACGAAGCCGAGTCCGTGCAGGATCTTTGCCATGCGAAGCGCGACGGTCGTCTTGCCGGTGCCGGGATTTCCGGTGAACGACATGTGCAGCGTCGGCGGCGACGAAGCCAATCCGGCACGCTGCCGGATGCGTTCGACCAGCAGGAGCGACGCGATCTGGCGCACGCGGTTCTTCACCGGCTTCAATCCGATCAGCTCCTGCTCGAGCTGCTGCAGCGTGCCGGTGATACCGGCCGCTTCGGCCTCCTTGCGGAGATCGAAACTGGTCTCGCCGGGCTCAGTGGTCATTGCGTGGGGAACATCCAGCATCGGCACCTCGAAGAAAAGGGCTTCGCCGCGGGGGAGCGGCGAAGCAGTGGTCCGCCAAGGAAACGGAGCAGGGAGTGCTCCGCGCGGAGGAGAATGACTTAGGTTGGCGCGTGCGCGGGCTGCCGGCGCATGGTGGTGTAGCGGATCGCACGGCCGCCCACCTCCTGCCGCACCAGCTCGAACTCGGCCTCCTGCGGCGGGCGGTTGACGATGAACGAGATCCGCACCGATTCCCAACCATGGCTGGAATCGAAGCCGCTGAGCCGGATGTAACGGTCGCCATACACTCTGCGGCATTCGGCGAGCTCCATCATCACGCCGGCGGCGTCCTGGAGATCGAACATCGGCAGGCCCCACATCTCCCAATAGGTGTTGCGGGGATGCGGATCGTCGGTGAACTCGATGTTCACGGCCCAACCGTTGGTCAGGCAATATTGCACCTGCTTGGTGATTTGATCGTCGGTCAGATCCGGCAGGAACGAGAAGCAGCCTTGGGTCAGCTTCATGTCAAATCTCCTCAAACGGTTTCGAGCGCGGTCGGCACGAAGTCCGGCGTGTCGGTGGATTCATAGTTGAAAGAGACGTCCTTCCAGACCTCGAGCGCGGCTTTCAGCGGCGTGCAGGTCTCGGCCGCCCTTGCCAGGATCTCCGGACCTTCGTGGACGTAGTCGCGGCCTTCGTTGCGGGCGAGGATCATGGCTTCCAGCGCCACACGGTTCGCGATCGCGCCGGCCGCGATGCCCATGGGATGGCCGATGGTGCCGCCGCCGAACTGGAGCACGACGTCCTCGCCGAGCAGGTCGAGCAGCTGGTGCATCTGGCCGGCGTGGATGCCGCCGGAGGCCACCGGCATCATCTTGTTCAGGCTCGCCCAGGACTGGTCGAAGAACAGTCCGTGTTCGAGCCTGGTCGGGTTGAAGTCCTCGCGGCAAACGTCGTAATAGCCGCGCGTGGTGTTCGGATCACCTTCGAGCTTGCCGACCACCGTGCCGGCATGGATGTGGTCGACGCCCGCGAGCCGCATCCATTTGGCGATGACGCGGAACGAGACGCCGTGGCTCTTCTGCCGCGTGTAGGTCGAGTGACCGGCGCGATGCAGATGCAGGATCATGTCGTTGCGTCGCGCCCATTTCGCCATCGACTGGATTGCGGTGTAGCCGATCACGAGGTCGATCATGACGATGCACGATCCGAGCTCCTTCGCGAACTCGGCGCGCTCGTACATGTCCTCCATCGTTCCCGCGGTGATGTTCAGGTAGGTGCCCTTCGCCTCACCGGAGGCCGCCTGCGCGCGGTTCACCGCCTCCATGCAATAGAGGAAGCGGTCGCGCCAGTGCATGAAGGGCTGCGAGTTGATGTTCTCGTCATCCTTGGTGAAATCGAGCCCGCCCTTCAGCGCCTCGTAGACGACGCGGCCGTAATTGCGGCCCGAAAGCCCGAGCTTCGGCTTCACGGTGGCGCCAAGCAGCGGCCTGCCGAACTTGTCGAGCCGCTCGCGCTCGACCACGATGCCGGTTGCCGGTCCCTGGAACGTCTTCACATAAGCGACCGGGAAGCGCATGTCCTCCAGCCGCAGCGCTTTCAGCGGCTTGAAGCCGAACACGTTGCCGATGATCGAGGCCGAGAGGTTGGCGATCGAACCAGGCTCGAACAGGTCGAGATCATAGGCGATGTAGGCGAAGTACGAGCCCGGCGTGCCCGGCACGGGATCGACGCGGTAGCATTTCGCGCGATACTTCTCGGCGGCGGTCAACCGATCGGTCCACACCACCGTCCAGGTCGCGGTCGAGGATTCGCCGGCGACTGCGGCCGACGCCTCGATGGGGTCGACGCCCTCTTGCGGCGTCACGCGGAACAGCGCGATGACGTCGGTGTCCTTTGGCACGTAGTCAGGCTCCCAATAGCCCATGCGCTTGTATTCCATCACGCCCGAGCGATATCTTTCCTTGCCGCGGACGGTTCCTGCATGTGCATTCATGGCTCTCTCCTGCTCTTCTCTCTCTGAATGATTAGGCCGCAACTGGCTCGCGAGCGCCAATGCGTGGATCGAGCTCGCCGGCGCGGTAACGCCGCGCCATCTCGCTCAAGGGAACGACCTTGATCCGGCTTGCGTGGCCTGCGGTCCCGAACTGCTCGAAGCGGTCGCGGCAGAGCTCGCGCATTGCATCCATCGCGGGCTTGAGGAATTTGCGCGGATCGAACTCGGATCGCGTTTGCGCGGCCACTTTCCGGAACACCGCGGTCATTGCCAGCCGGCAGTCGGTGTCGATATTGACCTTGCGCACGCCGCTCTTGATGCCGCGGACGATCTCCTCGACCGGCACACCCCAGGTCTGCGGCATCTCGCCGCCGAACTGGTTGAACATGTCCTGGAGCGGCTGCGGCACCGAGGAAGAGCCGTGCATCACGAGATGCGTGTTCGGCAGCCGACGGTGGATCTCCTCGACCACCCGCATCGCCAGAATGTCGCCGTCCGGCTTGCGGCTGAACTTGTAGGCGCCGTGCGAGGTGCCCATCGCGATCGCGAGCGCATCGACCTTGGTGGCGCGGACGAAGTCGATCGCCTGGTCGGGATCCGTCAGCAGCTGGTCGTGGCTGACCTTGCCTTCGACACCGTGACCGTCCTCCTGTTCGCCACCGCCATGCTCGAGCGAGCCGAGCACGCCTAGTTCGCCTTCGACGGAAGCGCCGACCCAATGAGCGAGATCGACGACGCGGCTAGTGATCGCAACATTGTAGTCATAATCGGCCGCGGTCTTGGCGTCGGCCTTGAGCGAGCCGTCCATCATCACCGAGGTGAAACCATGGGCGATCGCGGACGCGCAGGTCGCCTCGTCATTGCCATGGTCCTGGTGCATGCAGAGCGGGATGTCCGGATAGGTCCGCTCCAGCGCGTCGATCATGTGCGAGAGCATGAGGTCGCCGGCATAGCTGCGCGCGCCGCGCGAAGCCTGGATGATCACGGGCGCATCGACCTCGGCCGCCGCCTGCATGATCGCGATACCCTGCTCCATGTTGTTGATGTTGAACGCCGGCACCGCATAGCCGTGACTGGCGGCGTGGTCGAGTAGCTGACGAAGGGTGATACGGGCCACGACAATTCCTCCTGTTATTGCTTGCCCGCGCGGGCAATCGCTCGCCGGGCGGCTTCTGCAACGCTTTGCGGCGTGATGCCGAATTCGCGGTAGAGCACGGGTGCAGGCGCCGAGGCACCGAAGCCGCGCATGCCGACGAATTCGCCGTCAGTGCCGATCCAGCGATACCAATCGCCCGCCACGGCCGCCTCGATGCCGACGCGCGGCACGGTGCCGAGAACAGCGGCGCGGTAATCCTCCGGCTGCTCCTCGAACAACGCGAAGCAGGGCGCGGAGACCACGGCCGCGCGCACGTGCTCGGTGGCGAGCAGGCGAGCGGCTTCCAGCGCAATAGACACTTCCGAACCCGTTGCGATCAGTGTCACGTCGCGGCCGCCGTCCGGCGAAACAATCAGATAGGCGCCGCGTGCGACGCGGTTTCTTCCGCGAACATCGCTGCGGAAGGTCGGCAGAGCCTGACGGGACAGGCACAGCACGGAGGGACGATTTTCAGCTTGGAGCGCGCAGTCCCATGCTTCCAGCGTCTCAACCGCGTCGGCCGGCCGGAACACAAGCAGGTTCGGAATGACGCGGAGCGCTGCGAGATGCTCGACCGGTTGGTGCGTGGGGCCGTCCTCACCCAGGCCGATTGAGTCATGGGTCATCACATGAATGACGCGGATCCCCATCAAGGCCGCGAGGCGGATCGCCGGGCGGCTGTAGTCGGAGAAGGCGAGGAAGGTGCCGCCATAGGGAATGAAGCCGCCGTGCAGCGCGAGGCCGTTCATCGCGGCCGCCATCCCATGCTCGCGGATGCCGTAATGGATGTAATCTCCGGCGAACGCATCGCGCTTGACCGGGGTCTGCGCCTTGGCATGCGTCAGGTTCGAATGCGTCAGATCTGCCGAGCCACCGACAAATCCGGGAATCGTCCCTGCGATGCCGTCGAGGACCTGTTGCGACGCCTGCCGCGTCGCGAGCTTCGGACGCTCGGTGGCAAAGCGTTCGCGCAATTTCGCCGAGGCCTGGGCATAGGCGTTCGGCAGGGCAACCGCCTTGCCCTCGATAAACAGGTCGCGCTGCTCGGGCGTCGCGCATTCATAGCGATCGAGCCAGGCGAGACGCGCGACCTGCCCGCGCTGCCCGATCATCCGCCACGCCTTCAGGATCGTGACAGGCACCACGAAGGGCTGATAGTCCCAGCCGAGCGTTCGCCGCGCCGCCGCTGTCTGTTCAGCGCCGAGCGGCGCGCCATGCGCCTTCTCGGTGCCTTGGCGATCCGGCGCGCCATAGCCGATGATGGTGCGGCAGGCGATCAACGACGGTCTTGCGCTCTCACGCTCCTCGGCAATCGCCTGCGCAACTGCTTCGGGATCATGCCCGTCGACACGACGCACCGACCAGCCGGAGGCGGCGAAGCGCGCGAGCTGGTCGTCGGAGGTCGCAAGCGAGGTCGGGCCGTCGATGGAGATGCCGTTGTCGTCGAACAGCACGATCAGGCGGCCGAGCCCGAGATGGCCGGCGAGCGAGATTGCTTCCTGGCTGATGCCTTCCATCAGGCAGCCGTCGCCGGCGATCACATACGTAAAGTGATCGACGAGTCCCTCGCCATGCCGGGCATTCGCCATGCGCTCCGCGAGGGCCATGCCCACCGCGGTCGCAATCCCCTGCCCCAGCGGACCGGTCGTGGTCTCGACGCCCGGCGTATGGCCATATTCCGGATGGCCCGGCGTCTTCGAACCCCATTGCCGGAAGGCCTTGATGTCATCGAGGCTGAGGTCGCCGCCGGTGAGATGGAGCAATGCATAGAGCAGCATCGAGCCATGGCCCGCCGACAGCACGAAGCGATCGCGGTCCGGCCAATGGGGGTGAGCCGAGTCGAATTTCAGGAAGCGCGAGAACAGCACGGTCGCGACATCGGCCATACCCATGGGCAGACCGGGATGGCCGGATTGCGAGACTTCGATGGCGTCGACCGCGAGAAAGCGCACCGCGTTGGCGAGATCGTTGTGTGTGACCGCGGTAAGGTCCGCGTCGGCGTGGACGGAGATGTTCATCGGATCCTCCCCTCGTTCACTTCAGGTTTCGCTTGCGCTCGATCAGCTGCATGATCAGCGGCGTCAGGATCAGCTGCATCGCGAGGTCGAGCTTCGCGCCGGGGCACACGATCGAATTGGCGCGCGACATCCAGCTTTGCGGCAGCATCGAGAGCAGATAGGGAAAGTCGATGCCGCGCGGATTCTTGAAGCGGATCACGACCATCGATTCGTCCGGCGTCGGGATCCAGCGCGCGATGAACGGATTGGAGGTGTCCACCGTCGGCACGCGCTGGAAATTGATGTCGGTCTCGGAAAATTGCGGGCAGATGTAGTGGATGTAATCGGGCATCCGCCGCAGAACGGTGTCGGTGACGGCCTCGGTCGAATAGCCTCGCGCACTGCGGTCGCGGTGCAACTTCTGGATCCATTCGAGATTGATGACGGGCACGACGCCGATCTTGAGGTCGGCATAGCGCGCGACGTTGACCTTGTCGGTGACGACCGCGCCATGCAGGCCCTCGTAGAACAGCAGATCGGAGCTCTCCGGCAGTCGTTTCCATTCGGTGAAGGTGCCGGGTGCGGCGCCATGCAGCGCGGATTCTTCGGCGTCGTGGACGTAGTGCCGCGTCGTCGCCGTGCCGGTCTCGCCATAGTCGCGAAACGCCCGCTCCAGCTCCTCGAACAGATTGGTCTCGGGGCTGAAATGGCTGAAATGCCTGTTGCCGCGATCGGCCTCCTTCGCCATCTGCGTGCGCATTTCCGCGCGATCATAGCGATGGAAGGCGTCTCCTTCGATGTAAGCGGCGTTGACCTTCTCGCGGAAGAAGATCTGCTCAAAGGTCTTCTTGACCGAGGTGGTGCCGGCGCCGGAGGAGCCGGTAATGGAGATGATCGGATGCTTCCTGGACATGGGATGCCTCGCTTACAGCCGGAAGAAGCCGCGCCGCGCGAACAGCGGTGCAGAGACGCTGGCGACCAGCAAGGGATCGCAATGCAGTTCCTCGACGCGCTGCACCTCGTTGTTCGAGCCCATGATCAGCGGCACGCGCTGATGCAGGCTCTGCGCCGAGAGTTCGAGGATGCGCTCGCGCCCGGTCGAAGCAGAGCCGCCGGCCTGCTCGACGATGTAAGCCATCGGGTGCGCCTCGTAGACGAGGCGCAGGCGGCCGCCGCCGTAGCCTGGCCGTGCATCGGAGGGATAGAGGAACACCCCGCCGCGGGTGAGGATGCGATAGGCCTCGGCAACCAGCGAGCCGACCCAGCGCATGTTGAAATTGTGGTTGGCCTGCCCTTCCACACCGGCGAGGCATTCGTCGACGAAGGCGCGCACCGGCTGTTCCCAATGCCGCCGGTTCGAGGCGTTGATCGCGAACTCCTCGCAGGTCTCGGAGATCTGCACGGCGCTACGCGCGAGACGGAAACAACCAGACTTGCGGTCAAGCGTGAAGATGTCGACGCCCTCGCCAAGCGTCAGCACCAGCGAGGTCTGCGGACCATAGGTGACGAACCCCGCCGCGAGCTGCGCCGAGCCGCGCTGATGGAAGGCGAGCGCGAGATCGTCGGGCGCGGGCAGGATCGAGAAGATCGTGCCCACGGTCATGTTGATGTCGATGTTGGAGGAGCCGTCGAGCGGATCGATCGCAACGCAGATCTTGGCCTTGCGGTCGCCGATCTGCGGTTCGCGCATCTCCTCTGATGCCAGCGCCGCGATCGGCAGCTTGCCGAGACAGCGGCGCAGGATCGCATCCGCCTGCACGTCGAGATCGCGCTGGACATCACCGTCGCTGTTGCGGCCGGTGGTCAGGCCCGAGGCGTCCGCAAGGTCTCCCGTGGCGATGAGATCGGCGATCTCGATCGCGGCCGCCGCGATGGCGTCGACCGCGGCCGCCACGGCCAGCGCATCCGGTGCCGTTTCGGAATACCGCTGAAGGTGGTCGTCCAGCCTGAGTTGCCCGGTCATCTGCGTCCATCCCCTTGCTGGTGCCGTATCCAGTTCCCTCCCCGCTGGAGGTCCGATGCGGTCAGTGCCAACAACGATGAGATTGACAGGGGCGGCTTAATAAGGAAAATTTCTATTCATAATGAGCGCCAAAGAATTATCTTATAATGCCCACTCAGCGGCGCAGCTCCGGCATCTAACGATCCGGCAGCTTCGCTCGCTCGCGGCGCTCGCGGCCAAGGGCAGCGTCACGGCAGCCTCGACCCAACTCGGCCTGACGCAGCCGGCCGTGACCCAGCAACTGCGCCAGCTTCAGGATCTCGCAGGCCTGCCGCTGCTGCAGCGGACCGGCGACGGTATGCTGCTGACGGAGGCAGGCAAGGAGGTGCTTAGCCTCGCCGAGCGCGTCGAAGCTGCGATCATGGACTGCCAGGGCGCGCTCGACCTGCTCGCGGGGCGGACCGGCGGCACAGTGCATCTCGGCGCGGTCTCGACCGCAAAATATTTCGTGCCGCACGCCATCGCGGCATTCTCGAAGCGGTATCCGAAGATCGAGATCAAGCTCACGGTCGGCAATCGCGAGGAGATCCGCGGGGCCATGCACGGCTACGACCTCGATTTCGCGGTGATGGGTCGGCCACCGGCCGATGTCAGCGTCGACGTCCGTCAGCTCGGGCGCAATCCGCACATCATCGTCGCGCGCAAGGGGCACTGGCTGGAGAAGGATTCCGGCCTCAACCTGACCGACCTCGTGCACGAGACCTTCCTCACCCGCGAGCCCGGCTCGGGCACGCGGACACTGATGGAAGGCATGTTCCAGAGGTCCGATCTCGAGCCGATCATCGGCATGGAGATGAGCAGCAACGAGACCATCAAGCAGGCTGTCATCGCCGGGCTGGGCATCGCCTTTATCTCGGCCCACACCGTGGCGCACGAGCTCACCGAGGGCCGGCTCATCGTGCTCGACGTCGCGGGCCTGCCGATCGTGCGGCAATGGTACGTGATCCGCCGCAGCGACAAGGTGCTGTTGCCGCCGGCGCAGGCGATGTTCGATTTCTTGGGATCGGAGGGGGCGAACTATCTGCCCGAATTGCCCGAACTCGGCGCGCGATAGCCCGTCGAATTTCAGCCCATCAGCTTCATCGCGACCGTGGCCGCGAGAATGACGATGATCTGGAGCAGGCGCTCGGTCGTGAAGATGCGGTTGAAGGTGGTCATCGCTTGCCCCGGCCGAATTGGGATGTCTCGGTCGGGACGTTGCTAGCACAGACGGGCGTCGAGAGAACTCCGTAATCGCCCCGTGGTCTCCGTACGCGGCCCGACGACCGCCACTTCGGCGGACCTGCCCAAGGCCGCGCCGATGGTTAACGATCAGGCCGCACGCGTAGCAGCGTAATCCATCCGCGCGGCGAAATAGGCTTCCAGCTCCAGCAGCGCCCGCGCTTCCCAATCCTTCGCCTGCTCGAGCAGCGACCAGCTCTGGCCCGGGCGGAATGCAGCGGTCTGGCGATAGAGCGATGCGATTCCGCGGTAGCGGCGCACGTTCTCCAAGATGGCGTGACCGGTGATTTGGCCGTTCATGTCCGAAAACTCCCTCGTCATTCCCGGGGGAGAAATTGCGGCCAAATCTTTTTCGAAAAGTTAGCGCCACTCGGCAAGCGCGCGAATGGTTTCCGGACTGTTGCCCGCGCGCAACGCGCGCGGCCGCGGGGTGCCGATCTATTGCGAATTCGTTGCCGCGCTCTCGCTTCGCGGCTTCAACCCGCCGCGGCTGATGATCGCCATCGTCGCACGGCAGAGATCGGCAAGGCCGATCACCAGCACGGCGAGCAGGCAGAACAGCTTGATGGAATCGGCATGCGCATTGGTCAGCGAATTGAACTCGAAGAAGGGCGGCATGAACGCCCACCACACCAGCGGAATGGTGAGCACCGCGGCGAACGCCGCCGCCGGTGCGCCCGCGACAATGCCGAGCACGAACAGGCTGGGCAGGAACGCCGCGAAATAGAGTTTTGCGCCGAGCGCGACACAGGCGCCCTGGAGCGCAGCCGACATTGCGACAACGACGAAACCAAGTAGAAACGCCTGCCACGACCAAGGTCGTATCCGCGCTACGCCAACCAGCTCCGCACGCCTCATCAGCCTCCCCCTGCCGCCCGTTAACCAGGCCCGCTTGCGACCAAAGTACTACAGCGGCAGGGAAACTGCGAGGCGGAAATTGCCGGCCGGACGGCCTTGGTAAACGGGCCGAATCGCACAATTTAGACGACCGCGGCCGCTACTCAGTGGCCGCATAGACCAGGCCTGCGACGGGCAGCGCGAGTCCAATGGCCGATGCGAGCGTCCAGCCGCCTTGCGCAAACGCCCAGGCGCCGACCGCCGAGCCCGCCGCGCCCGCGGTGAAGAACGTCGCCATGTAGAGGCCGTTGAGGCGGCTGCGGTGCTCGTGCCCCAGCGCGAAGATCGCGCGGAAGCCGAGCACGACGTTGCCCTGCACGCCGATGTCGATCGCGATCGCGGCCACGACCAGGCAGGCGAGGTTCAGCACCGATCCGGGCGCGCCGACATGCGTGATCAGGAAGCCCACGGCCGCGAGCAGCAGCGCGACCAGCGTTGCCATGCGGCTATGGCCGCGATCGGCAAGCCGCCCCGCGATCGGGGCCGCGAACACGCCGGCGACACCGGCGAGCGCGAACAGCGCGATGCCGCGCTGGGTGAAGCCGAATTCGCTCGCCAGCAGCAGCGGCGCCACGGTCCAGAACAGGCTGAAGGCGCCGAACAGGCTCGCCTGGTACAGCGCGCGGCGGCGCAGCAGCGGCGTGGCCCGCACCAGATGCGGCATCGACAGCAGCAACGCGCCGTAGTGCATGCGCGCCACCGGCTTGCGCTTCGGCAGCGTCATCCAGAGCACGGCTGCGAGCAAGATCATCAGCGCGGCCGAGCAGAAGAACACCGCGTGCCACGACAGCATCGCCGTGACGAAGCTCGACACCGGCCGCGCCAGCATGATGCCGAGCATCAGGCCGGTCGAGACGTTGCCCACGACGCGGCCGCGAATGGCTGCCGGCGCCAGATGCGCCGCGTAGGGGATGATGATCTGCACCGCGACCGAGCCGAGCCCGATGAACAGCGCGGCGATCAGGAACGGCAGCGCGTGGGACGCCAACGCCGCGGCGAGCAGGGCTGCCGCGCCGAGCGCGATGACGGAGCAGATCAGGGTACGGTTCTCGACGAGGTCGCCGAGCGGCACGATGAAGAGAAGCCCCACGCCGTAGCCGATCTGCGTCATGGTGACGATCAGCCCCGCCGCTTCATGCGACAGGCCCAGCGCGGCGCTGATCGGAGCGATCAGCGGCTGGGCGTAGTAGATGTTCGCGGCGACCATGCCACAGGCCGCGGCAAGCACGAAGGTCAGGCGCTGCGACACCGCGTCCGGATCCGGCGCGGTCTCGATCGTGGCATTCATCGTCATTCACACGGTCTCCGAACTATAGGAAACGCTTGTTCCCTAATATGACAAAAAATTCAGGCGAGCAGCTTCATCGCGACGGCGACCAGGCGCTTGCCATCGAGCGCGAGGCGCGCCTTGCCCACGACGCGCAGACCCTGCGTGATGCAGATCATCAGCCGCGCGGTGTCGTCGGCGGCGACATGGCGGGGTATAGAGCCGTCGGCCTGCCCCTCGCGTATGAGGCCGGCGATGAAGGTTTCGTTGGTTTCCAGCCGCGCGCTGACGAGGGCGGCCACCACCGGATCGACCGCGGACAATTCGACCGCGCTGCCGACCACGAGACAGCCGCGCCGCCCCTCGCTGCCCTGGGAATGCTCCACATACGACAGCAGCAGGTTGCGCAGCCGCTCGCGGCCATTGGCGCCTTTCGCCGCCGCGCTGCGCGTCTGCTCCTGGCGCAACGCGACGTAGCGCTCGAAGGCGGCGAGAAACACCGCATGCTTGTCGCGAAACGCCTTGTAGACGCTGCCGGTCGCCAGCCGCATCGCCGCGGTGAGATCGCTGATCGAGGTGGCATGATAACCGCGCTCGGAAAACACGCGGACGGCCCTGTCGAGCGCAGTATCCATGTCGAACTCGCGAGGACGGCCGGGCGGACGGGCGACGGACCGGGATTTGCGGGCGGCTTTTTGCATTGCGAGATAATAGGGAATGATTGTTTCCGAATAAAGACGCTTGGAAGACACTTGGTTGTGATCGGGTTTGGGTCGAACTGATCGCCACCAACTCCGGCGTCGTCCTGGCGAAGGCCAGGACTCATTATCCCAAGGAGAGGTTGGCGGACATTCTCTCTACATCGTCATTGCGAGCGCAGCGACTTGTCGCCGAAGCTTTAGCGAAGGCAGAAGCAATCCAGCATCCCTCCGCAGCGGCAGGCTGGATTGCTTCGCTGCGCTCGCAACGACGGAGTATGAGGTGACGGCTTCGTCCTCCCAGCACCACTGTCATTCCCCGCGAAAGCGGGGAATCCAGTGCGCCGCGGCTTCTCGGTTCGCTCATAACTGTCTCGGAATACTGGATCGCCCGGTCAAGCCGGGCGATGACAGGGAGTGTGTAGTCGCAGACACAGTTTCGCGTTCTCGCGGCGCGTTTCGCCCGAGCTTTGCCTGGTCATTCCACCCCCTCTTTTCCAAGAGGGCGCAGGGAAGGCCGGGTGCTGACCTCGCACCCGCGGTCCGCTGCGCGAAAGCACACGCAGGAAAACCGCACAGCAGCATACAGGTGGTGCCAATCACTCGGCCTTCCCTGCGCGATGGTCGGAC